>NZ_CP109994.1:1201418-1501773 GCF_025947065.1 Flavobacterium sp. N1736 | reverse complement strand
GATACCCTGGTAGTCCACGCCGTAAACGATGGATACTAGCTGTTGGAAGCAATTTCAGTGGCTAAGCGAAAGTGATAAGTATCCCACCTGGGGAGTACGTTCGCAAGAATGAAACTCAAAGGAATTGACGGGGGCCCGCACAAGCGGTGGAGCATGTGGTTTAATTCGATGATACGCGAGGAACCTTACCAAGGCTTAAATGTAGATTGACCGTTTTGGAAACAGAACTTTCGCAAGACAATTTACAAGGTGCTGCATGGTTGTCGTCAGCTCGTGCCGTGAGGTGTCAGGTTAAGTCCTATAACGAGCGCAACCCCTGTTGTTAGTTGCCAGCGAGTCAAGTCGGGAACTCTAACAAGACTGCCAGTGCAAACTGTGAGGAAGGTGGGGATGACGTCAAATCATCACGGCCCTTACGCCTTGGGCTACACACGTGCTACAATGGCCGGTACAGAGAGCAGCCACTGGGCGACCAGGAGCGAATCTATAAAACCGGTCACAGTTCGGATCGGAGTCTGCAACTCGACTCCGTGAAGCTGGAATCGCTAGTAATCGGATATCAGCCATGATCCGGTGAATACGTTCCCGGGCCTTGTACACACCGCCCGTCAAGCCATGGAAGCTGGGGGTGCCTGAAGTCGGTGACCGCAAGGAGCTGCCTAGGGTAAAACTGGTAACTAGGGCTAAGTCGTAACAAGGTAGCCGTACCGGAAGGTGCGGCTGGAACACCTCCTTTCTAGAGCCTTAGTGTTAGTGGAAACACACGCTGGGGAAAAAAGAAGAAGCTTTATGGGTTTTGATTTCAAGGCTATTTTACTCTTGCTGTTAGTTCAAATAATAAATTTTAAGTAAAACAGAGTCTCGTAGCTCAGCTGGTTAGAGTACTACACTGATAATGTAGGGGTCGGCAGTTCGAGTCTGCCCGGGACTACTAAAATTTAGATTTAAGATTATAGATTTTAGATTTAAAGTTAAGCTTAAAAAAGGAAATTCTGGAAGTTGGGATTCACCACAGGAAATTAGAGAAGAACTCAAGAAATCTAAAATCTGAATTCTACAATCTAAGATTGAAAAATGGGGGATTAGCTCAGCTGGCTAGAGCGCCTGCCTTGCACGCAGGAGGTCAACGGTTCGACTCCGTTATTCTCCACGATTTTAGTCATAAAGTCTAAAGTTATAAAGTCCAAAGTGATTCACTTGACGACTTTTGACTTTTGAGCTTCGACTAAATAAAGTTCATTGACATATTGAGATAAGAAAATAATAAAAAGTAGAAAGCGTTTTTTACAATTTATTGTAAAAGACAAAAAAAACGGTCATAATTGATTTTATGATTGGTACAATAAGCAAAATAAGGGCGTATGGGGGATGCCTTGGCTCTCAGAGGCGATGAAAGGCGTGATAAGCTGCGAAAAGCTGCGGGGACGGGCACACACCGATTGATCCGCAGATACCTGAATGGGGCAACCCACTATGTTGAAGACATAGTACACCGATAGGTGGGCAAACCCGCTGAACTGAAACATCTAAGTAGGCGGAGGAGAAGAAAACAAAAGTGATTCCGTAAGTAGTGGCGAGCGAACGCGGATTAGCCCAAACCAGTGTTGTTACGGCAATGCTGGGGTTGTAGGACCACGACATTTTATGCACAAGGAACCGGAAGTTGCTGGAAAGCGGCACCATAGAGGGTGATAGTCCCGTATGGGTAACAAGTGTAATAGATAGTGGTATCCTGAGTAGGGCGGGGCACGTGAAACCCTGTCTGAATTTGGCGGGACCATCCGCTAAGGCTAAATACTCCTGAGAGACCGATAGTGAACCAGTACCGTGAGGGAAAGGTGAAAAGAACCGTGAATAACGGAGTGAAATAGATCCTGAAACCATACGCTTACAAGCGGTCGGAGCCCTTTCGTGGGGTGACGGCGTGCCTTTTGCATAATGAGCCTACGAGTTAACGTTGCTGGCAAGGTTAAGTGGTTAAGCCACGGATCCGTAGCGAAAGCGAGTCTGAATAGGGCGCTTTAGTCAGTAGTGTTAGACGCGAAACCGTGTGATCTACCCATGGGCAGGTTGAAGCTGTGGTAACACACAGTGGAGGACCGAACCGGTTGACGTTGAAAAGTCTTCGGATGACCTGTGGGTAGGGGTGAAAGGCCAATCAAACTCGGAAATAGCTCGTACTCCCCGAAATGCATTTAGGTGCAGCGCTGTGCATAAAGTTATATAGAGGTAGAGCTACTGATTGGATGCGGGGGCTTCACCGCCTACCAATTCCTGACAAACTCCGAATGCTATATAATGTTTCACAGCAGTGAGGGCTTGGGTGCTAAGGTCCAAGTCCGAGAGGGAAAGAACCCAGACCATCAGCTAAGGTCCCCAAATATACGCTAAGTTGAAAGAACGAGGTTTGTCTGCCCAGACAGCTAGGATGTTGGCTTGGAAGCAGCCATTCATTTAAAGAGTGCGTAACAGCTCACTAGTCGAGCGGACGAGCATGGATAATAATCGGGCATAAGCGTATTACCGAAGCTATGGATTTACAGTTTACTGTAAGTGGTAGGGGAGCATTCTAACAGGGTTGAAGGTGTATCGTCAGGTATGCTGGACTGGTTAGAAAAGAAAATGTAGGCATAAGTAACGATAATGCGGGCGAGAAACCCGCACACCGAAAAACTAAGGTTTCCACAGCTATGCTAATCAGCTGTGGGTTAGTCTGGTCCTAAGGCGAACCCGAAAGGGACAGTCGATGGCTAACGGGTTAATATTCCCGTACTACTAATTACTGTGATGGGGTGACGGAGTGATGAAAGCGCCGCGAACTGACGGAATAGTTCGTTGAAGTACCTACCTATAAGATGCGCAGGCAAATCCACGCGTCTTGGGGAAATACGATAGTACTCGGAGTCTTCGGACAAAGAGATAGTGCGCCTAAGGGCTTCCAAGAAAAACCTCTAAACTTCAGGTAATTAGTACCAGTACCGTAAACCGACACAGGTAGTTGAGGAGAGAATCCTAAGGTGCTCGAGAGATTCATGGCTAAGGAATTAGGCAAAATAGACCTGTAACTTCGGGAGAAAGGTCGCCCCCAGCAATGGGGGCCGCAGTGAAGAGGTCCAGGCGACTGTTTATCAAAAACACAGGGCTCTGCAAAATCGTAAGATGAAGTATAGGGCCTGACACCTGCCCGGTGCTGGAAGGTTAAGAGGAGATGTTATCTTCGGAGAAGCATTGAATTGAAGCCCCAGTAAACGGCGGCCGTAACTATAACGGTCCTAAGGTAGCGAAATTCCTTGTCGGGTAAGTTCCGACCTGCACGAATGGTGTAACGATCTGGACACTGTCTCAGCCATGAGCTCGGTGAAATTGTAGTAACGGTGAAGATGCCGTTTACCCGCAGTGGGACGAAAAGACCCTGTGCACCTTTACTATAGCTTAGTATTGACCTTGGATAAATGATGTGTAGGATAGGTTGGAGACTGTGAAGTGGCGTCGCCAGGCGTTGTGGAGTCATTGTTGAAATACAACCCTTTGTTTATCTGAGGCCTAACCCCATATTGTGGGGGACATTGCTTGGTGGGTAGTTTGACTGGGGTGGTCGCCTCCAAAAGAGTAACGGAGGCTTCTAAAGGTTCCCTCAGTACGCTTGGTAACCGTGCGTAGAGTGCAATGGCATAAGGGAGCTTGACTGAGAGACATACAGGTCGATCAGGTACGAAAGTAGAGCATAGTGATCCGGTGGTTCCGCATGGAAGGGCCATCGCTCAAAGGATAAAAGGTACGCCGGGGATAACAGGCTGATCTCCCCCAAGAGCTCATATCGACGGGGGGGTTTGGCACCTCGATGTCGGCTCGTCACATCCTGGGGCTGGAGAAGGTCCCAAGGGTTGGGCTGTTCGCCCATTAAAGTGGCACGCGAGCTGGGTTCAGAACGTCGTGAGACAGTTCGGTCTCTATCTACTGTGGGCGTTAGAAATTTGAGTGGATCTGATTCTAGTACGAGAGGACCGAATTGGACAAACCTCTAGTGTATCTGTTGTCCCGCCAGGGGCACCGCAGAGTAGCTACGTTTGGAAGGGATAAGCGCTGAAAGCATATAAGCGCGAAACCCACCACAAGATGAGATTTCTTTTAAGGATCGTGGAAGATGACCACGTTGATAGGCTATAGATGTAAAGGCAGTAATGTCATAGTCGAGTAGTACTAATAATCCGTAAGCTTATGTACACCCTTTTCCTCCCGAGCAATCGGGAGGGAGAAACTTTCTAAAACTAAAATACTTTCTTTATCTCAGTATGTTAAGATATTTGCCCGTCGCGGGCAGTCTTTAAGTCGAAAGATTAAAGTCGAAAGTCGAAAGACCTGCCACTTTATGACCTCGGACTTCAGACTAACAACCTTAAGGTGGTTATTGCGGCGGGGCTCACCTCTTCCCATCCCGAACAGAGTAGTTAAGCCCGCCTGCGCAGATGGTACTGCAGTTTTGTGGGAGAGTATGTCGTCGCCTTTCTTTTGAAAAACCCTGTTTCTAACGAAATGGGGTTTTTTGTTTTGTAGTAATTTGTAATTTATACACTAATTTACTTGTTAATAGGGAGTATTCTTAATAAATTATATTTTAATATCTTTGTTTGAAGAAAATTCCATTTAATAGATTTAGATTATGAAGAATATTTTTTCTAAAGAGGATTCTAATGACTTTATAAATCGTATTAATCAATTAAATTACGATTCGAAGGCTGTTTGGGGTAAAATGAGTGTTGATCAAATGCTTGCGCATTGTAATGTAACATACGAAATGGTTTACGACGATATTCATCCTAAACCTAATGGCTTTATAAAATTTATTTTGAAAGTTTTGGTTAAAAGTAGTGTTGTTAACGATAATCCATATCCCAGAAATAGTAAAACTGCCCAACAGTTCCTTATTAAAGGAAATCGCAATTTTGAGACTGAAAAAACAAGATTAATCGGTTATATTAATAGAACTCAAGAGTTAGGTGAAAATTACTTTGAAGGAAAAGAATCTCATTCTTTTGGGAGACTAACGGCTAAGGAATGGAATAATATGTTTGCAAAACATCTGGACCATCATTTGAGTCAGTTTGGAGTTTAATAAATATACTTATGAAAACATATTTTATTATAATTTTAGTATTTGCAGGATTATCTTCGAACGCACAACAACAAGATGTGCAAAAAACTATTGAATCTTTTTTTGAGGCATTTCATCAAAAAGATACAATTAAATTGAAATCAATTTGTTCGGATAGAATTATTTTGCAATCCATTAGTGAAAGTGCAGCTAAAGGAAATAAACTATCTGGCGAAATTGCAAGTGAATTTTACAAATCTATTGCTGCAATACCTCCTGATTTAAAATTTAAAGAAAAGATATTGAGCTATAATATACAAGTTGACGGAACTATGGCACATGTTTGGGCTCCTTATGAATTTTATCTGAATGATAAATTGAGTCATTTGGGAGTCAATACTTTTACTTTATTCAAAGAAAAAGATTCTTGGAAGATTATTTATCTCATTGACACGAGGAGAAAATAACAGTTTTATATTACTTGTGTTAGATAATATTGGCAATAGTCTGCAATTAGACATTCTTCGCATTTTGGTTGTGGTCTGCAGGTTTCTCGTCCTAAGAACGAGATTGCCATTCCTATTTCTGACCAAATATTCTTTGGTAATACTTGCATAAGATCTTTTTCAACCTTATTCCCATCTTTACTTTCTTTTATTATACCTATCCTGGGAGCTACACGAATAACATGTAAATCTGCAATTATTCCTTCAGCTGGCTTGTGGGTTTCTCTTAAAATTACATTTGCAGATTTTCTTCCTATACCTTTTAAAGCTGTTAATTCTTTCATGTTTAAAGGAATATCTTTATCATCTTTAATGGTTTTTGCAATTTCAAGAAGCCATTGCGCTTTTGTTGGATAATTTCGAACTTTGCTTATGTAGGGAATAAATGTTTCAGGATCAGTTTTGGACAAACTATTTAAAGTTGGGTATTTTTCAAATAAAGATGGTGCAATTTTATTAATATTTGCGTCGGAATCTTGTGCTGATAAAACTACCATTACCAGCAATTGATACGTATTTTGATATTCTAAAGGATGCTTTTTTCCTTTATATTTCTTCAAAATAGGTTTTAGCTTACTTTCCCAATCCGATGTTTCTCCAAATAAATCCATTTTATTTTTCTTTAGAATTAAATAATTAAAATCGTAACTATCACAAAGTTAATTACTTTAAATAAACTCCAGTATTTTTTTTATCACATTTTGATTACCAAGAATTTTTCGATGACCAAGACCATCAGTAAGATATAAAGTTCCGTTTTTCAATTGATTGTGTATGTGGATTCCTGCTTTTACAGGAACTTCCGGATCGTCATTATCGTGTATTACTAAAACTGGAATTTGAATTTTTAGCGCTGATTTATAAGCTGAAAAATCATTCATTTTAACGTGGTATTTTTCCTCAAAATAGTCACGTAAACGTTCGCTGATTTCTTGTTTCAATCCTAATTTTGCGATAAAATCATCTAAAATATCCTGAACTATATCTCCGCTGCCAATTATTACAGCTTTATTTACGTGTAAGCCATCTTTAATTGCATTTAAAACAGACATTCCGCCTAATGAATGACCAATTGCTATTTCAAATGGGCCAAAATATTTTTCGATTTCTAAAATAGAAGCGATAAATTCAGACATAATAGTCGTTTTTCCTTTCGATTTTCCATGTGCAGGAGCGTCAAAACTAACAATCGAATATCCAGCCTTTAAAAGTTCGTCAGCAATTTTAAAAAGCTGCGTACCTCTTCCTGACCATCCGTGAACTAATAAAATTTTTCGGTCACTTTCGCCGTATTTATAAGTTACTATATTTTTATCAATCCGGGGAATGTAGATTGTATTTTGAATGCTTTTACGATCCATTTCAAGCTCACGTTTTGGAAGTTTATGCTTTATAGGAGTCGTAAATAATCTGGCTGCGTAGGAGGTAACCAATTTTGTAGAAATAAAAGCACATATTTTACAGGATATAATTATAAACTGTGGAATTTTTAATGATTTAGTAGGATTATTTACCTTTTTTGTCATATCAATAAATTTAATTTGGAGGCTTCGTTTTGTTTATTTTTTCCTAAATTTAGAAAACATAAAAGTAACACTTTAATAAATGTGTACTAAAATAAAAAATTCCTGAATTATATAAATTATTAGGCTTATAAATTTTACCATGGAAATATTTCATATCAGCGCAGAATGTTATCCGATGGCAAAGGTTGGTGGCTTGGCCGATGTGGTTGGTGCATTGCCTAAATACCAGACCAATGCAGGTCACAAGGTTCGAGTTGTGGTTCCTTGTTATGATACAAAATTTAGAAAAGAGAATGATTTTGAGTGTGTTCATTGGGGAAATGTCAAGTTGGGAAATTTTAATTTTCCATTTAGTGTTTTAAAAGAAACTTCGGATAAACTTGGTTATGAATTATATCTGATTGAAATTAATGAATTATTTGATCGTCAGAATGTTTATGGATATGAAGATGATATTGAACGTTTTTTGTCTTTTCAAATTGCTACATTAGATTGGCTTTTGGCTCGAAAAACTGTTCCGGAAATTATAAATTGCCATGATCATCATACAGGATTAATTCCTTTTATAATAAAATATGCTTATAAATATGAAAGTTTAAAAAGCATACGAACTGTAATTACAATTCACAATGGTTTGTATCAGGGTTGGTTTGGTTTTGATAAACTGCACTATTTACCTGAGTTTGATTTAATTCATGTAGGTTTTCTCGAATGGGGAAATTCTTTGAATTCATTGGCTGTTGGAGTTAAATGTGCTCATGCCGTTACGACTGTTTCTCCCAGTTATTTAAATGAAATAAATTATGCTGCAAATGGTTTAGAATCTTTGTTTAATTCGGTTCGAAGTAAATCAAAGGGTATTTTGAATGGAATTGATATTGAAGTCTGGGATCCTTTTAAAGATAAAATGATTGCAGAAAATTATTCGATTAAGAATTGTCAGATTGGTAAACAGAAAAACAAAGAAGTGTTGTGTGAACAATTTGAGTTAGATCCTACAAAACCATTATTCAGTTTCATTGGTCGTTTGTTTGAGGAAAAGGGAGGAGATTTATTGCCGCAAGCTTCAGCTTTGGCACTGTCTGAAAATTTTGAGAATATCAATATTTTGATTTTAGGTTCCGGAAATGCTGTAATTGAAGAACAATTAGTGCAATTACGTAATGATTACAATGGTAATTACAATGTTTTTATAGGTTATAATGAAGATCTAGCACATTTAATTTATGCCGGTTCAGATTATATTTTAATGCCTTCAAGGGTTGAACCTTGCGGATTAAATCAAATGTATGCGTTACGTTACGGTACAATTCCGATTGTGAGAAGAACCGGAGGTTTGCGTGATACCGTAATTGATTTTGGAGATAATGGCAATGGAATTTGTCATGATCAGGCCTCGGTAGGAGATATTTGTTATTCTATAAATCGCGCTGTGAAATTGTATAATGACAAAATAAATTTCAATAAAATTAGAGAAACAGGAATGGGCATAGATCATTCCTGGGAAAGAGTTTGCCAAGAATACATTGAGATATACAACCTAATAATTGAGAAAAATGAAGTTTAAAAAGAAAAATGTCGTTGCTATTATTTTAGGAGGAGGACAAGGATCACGCTTGTTTCCATTAACAGAAACCAGATCAAAACCGGCAGTTCCAATTGGCGGAAAATACCGATTGGTTGATATTCCAATTTCAAATTGCATCAATTCAGATATATTTAAAATATTTGTTTTAACGCAATTTAACTCAGCGTCATTGAATGCCCATATTAAAAACACCTTTAATTTTAGCATATTTAGTCAGTCTTTTGTTGATATTTTGGCAGCAGAACAAACACCTGATAATCCAACATGGTTTCAGGGAACTGCGGATGCTGTTCGTCAATGTATGTCACATTTTCAAAAACATGAATTCGACCACGCTTTAATCTTGTCCGGAGATCAATTATACCAAATGGATTTTAACGAGATGTTGGAGGCTCATATTGCTGCCGATGCCGCTATTTCTATTGCAACTTTACCGGTAAACGCTAAGGATGCTCCAGAATTTGGTATTCTTAAAACCAATCATGAAAACTGTATTGAAGCTTTTATCGAAAAACCTGACGCCTCTTTATTACCTCAATGGGAATCTGAAGTGAGTGAACACATGCAGGAAAAAGGTAAAAAATACTTGGCATCGATGGGGATTTATATTTTCAATAAGCAGTTGCTGGAAGAATTAATGGCAGATCCTGAAACGAAAGATTTTGGAAAAGAAATCATTCCGCAAGCCGTTGGAAAACATAAAATTTTAAGTTATCAATATGAAGGTTATTGGACAGATATTGGAAACATCGAATCGTTTTTTGAAGCAAATATCGGCTTGACAGCAGATATTCCGGAGTTTAATTTGTTTGATAATGAAAATAAAATTTTCACAAGACCAAGATTATTGCCTCCATCAAAATTTAGAAATTCAATTATAAATCAATCTTTAATTTCTGAAGGCTGTATTATAAATGCTAAAGAAATAAAAAGTTCGGTAATTGGTATTCGTTCCAGAATTGGTACGGGAACTGTTTTGGAAAACTGTTATGTGATGGGAAATGACTTTTACCAGGATCTTGACGAAATGAATCATGAAAGCACGATCAATAAAATTCATATTGGAATTGGTGAAAACTGTTTTATAAGTAATGCTTTAATTGATAAAAACGTCCGAATTGGAAATAATGTTCATATTAACGGTGGAAAACACTTAGATAATTTTACAAACGAATTATACAGTATTAAAGATGGAATTGTCGTTATCAAAAAAGGAGCTGTCCTTTCGGATAATTTTAGGATTGAATAAGATTGAAAAATAATTTCCAATAAAAGAATCCCAAATTCCAATTATAAAAACAAATATGAACAAAGTAATCACATATTCTCTATTTACTGATTTTGATATAGATTTATTTAAAGCGGGAAAACACTTCAAATTATATGAAAAATTAGGAGCACATTTAGTTGAAGTTAATGGAGTAAAAGGTGTTTATTTTGCTGTTTGGGCTCCAACAGCAGAATCGGTTTCTGTGGTTGGTGATTTTAATTACTGGACACAAGGCGAGCATTTACTTCAGGTTCGCTGGGATTCTTCGGGTATTTGGGAAGGATTTATTCCAAATGTTGAAAAAGGCGCGCTTTACAAATATAAAATTCAGTCTAATATTGATGGAGTTGTAACAGAAAAGGCAGATCCTTTTGCTTTATATTGCGAAAAACCACCTCATACAGCTTCTGTTGTCTGGGATTTGGATTATAAGTGGAAAGATGAAAACTGGATGAAATTGCGTGAGGAAACGAATAGACTTGATAAGCCTTATTCGGTTTACGAAGTTCATCTTGGTTCCTGGAAACGTGCAGATAACAGGTTTTTAACGTATTTAGAACTTGCTGACGATTTGGTTAATTATGTAAAAGAAACCGGATTTACACATGTAGAATTTATGCCAATTATGGAATATCCTTATGATCCTTCGTGGGGTTATCAATTAACAGGGTATTTTGCGCCGACTTCCCGCTTTGGGAAACCACAGGATTTTATGGTTTTAGTTGATAAACTGCATCAGGCTGGTATTGGGGTGATTTTAGACTGGGTTCCGTCACATTTTCCTGATGATGCGCATGGTTTAGGTTTCTTCGATGGTTCACATTTATACGAACATCCGGATCGTCGAAAAGGGTATCATCCTGACTGGAAAAGTTTAGTTTTTAATTACGGGCGAAATGAAGTTCGTGCTTTTTTAATTAGTAATGCTGTTTTTTGGCTGCAACATTATCATGCTGATGCTTTGAGAGTTGATGCTGTAGCTTCGATGTTATATCTTGATTATTCACGAAATGAAGGCGAGTGGGAACCTAATATTTATGGTGGAAGAGAAAACCTTGAAACGATAAGTTTTCTTAAAGAATTTAATGAAGTAATCTATGCTAATTTTAATGGAGTTCAAACTATTGCAGAAGAAAGTACTTCTTTTCCTATGGTTTCCAGACCAACATTTACAGGAGGTTTAGGGTTTGGAATGAAATGGATGATGGGCTGGATGCACGATACATTGAAGTATTTTCAGAAAGAAACTGTTTATAGAAAATACCATCAAAACGATTTGACTTTTTCGATGACGTATGCTTTTACAGAAAATTTTATGCTGCCATTTTCGCATGACGAAGTAGTGCACGGAAAAAAATCTATTGCGAATAGAATGCCCGGTGATGAATGGCAAAAATTCGCCAATTTACGTTTGTTGTACGGTTATATGTTTACACATCCCGGAACAAAATTATTATTTATGGGTTCAGAATTTGGACAAAGTGATGAATGGAATTTCGAGAATAGTTTAGATTGGCATTTACTTCAATATGATTATCATTCCGGAATAAAAAAGATTGTTACAGATTTAAATCAATTGTATAAATCGAGTCCTGCATTGTATGAAAAACAATTTACAGGAGAAGGTTTTGAGTGGATTAATTATTCAGATCATCAAAATGCTGTTTTGTCTTATATCAGAAAGGGAAATGATCCGAAAGAAAATGTAATTGTTGTTTGTAATTTCACGCAAGTAGTTCGGGAAAATTACAGGATTGGAATTCCGCAAAAAGGGAAATTAGAAGAAATTTTTAATAGTGATGCAACCATTTATGGAGGAAGCGGAGTGGGGAATTCGAACACATTAAAAGTTGAATCTGTTCCTTATGACGGCAGAGATTATTCCGTCGAATTAATTTTACCTCCTTTAAGCGTTACCGTTTATTCTTTTGTTTAAAAAGAAATTATTTGTGTATTACAATTTTATCAGTTTAGCGTTCTCAAATTATCAATTTGCTGTTTTTTTGAGCCGTAATTTAATACTCATTCAGAAAAAACGTTTTCGTGAATAATCTGTTTATTCATAGAGGCTTACCAAGTTTTTTTTATGTTTGAAATAGAGATTAGCGTTATTATAATTAATTCATTAGCGATATGATTACAAATACGGCATTAGAATATAAAGGCGATTTATATCCATCAAAAATTGTTTCGTATGAACATGAAGGAGATACTATCTTTTTTAATACAGACAATAAAGTAATCTTAAAAGTCACTATTCTTAGAGACAGTTTAATCCGATTTAGATTTACAACGAAAGGATATTTTAGTAATGATTTTTCGTATGCAATTGATAAAACGCAATTACATGGTTATAATTTTCTGGAACTGACTGAAGAGGAAACTTATTTTCAAATAAGAACCAGTAAAGTAAAATGTAAAATTCAAAAACGTGATCTCCGTTTGTCTATTTATGACTTGAATGACTTTTTAATTCTTGAAGATGAACTTGGTTTTCATTGGGAAGAAAGTTATGAATATGGCGGAAATATCGTAAAAATGAGTAAATCTTCAAAAGATGGCGAATGTTTTTACGGTCTTGGCGATAAAGCCACTCAAATGAATTTAAAAGGCAAAAGATTAGAAAATTTTGCTACAGACCAATATGCATTTCAAAAAGAACAGGATCCGCTGTATAAGGTAGTTCCTTTTTATATAGGTTTGCACAACAAACAATCCTACGGAATTTTCTTTGATAATACATTCAGGACTTTTTTCGACTTTTGTCAGGAAAGAAGAAACGTTGCCAGTTTTTGGGCAGAAGGCGGAGAAATGAATTACTATTTCATTTATGGTCCGCAAATGGAAGATGTTGTAACCACTTATACTGATTTGACGGGTAAACCAGAATTGCCGCCGCTTTGGGTTCTTGGCTATCATCAATGCAAATGGAGTTATTATCCGGAAAGTAAAGTAAAAGAAATCACTTCAAAATTTAGAGAATTAAAAATTCCGTGTGATGCCATTTATCTTGATATCGATTATATGGAAGGTTTTCGATGTTTTACCTGGAATAACGAATATTTTCCTGATCCAAAGCGAATGGTTGCAGAACTTGCCGAAGATGGTTTTAAAACAATCGTTATCATCGATCCGGGAATTAAAATAGACAAAGACTATTGGGTTTATAAAGAAGCGCTGGAAAAAGATTATTTCTGTAAAAGAGCTGACGGACCGTATATGAAAGGAAAAGTATGGCCTGGAGAATGTAATTTTCCGGATTATACAAATCCCGTAGTTAGAGAATGGTGGGCTGGTTTATTTAAAGAATTAATTTCAGATATTGGTGTAAAAGGTGTTTGGAATGATATGAATGAACCCGCTGTAATGGAAGTTCCAAATAAAACCTTTCCTATGGATGTTCGTCATTCTTATGATGGAAATCCTTGTAGTCATAGAAAAGCACACAATATTTATGGTACACAAATGGCGCGCGCAACCTATCATGGTGTAAAACGTTTTACATATCCTAAGCGGCCATTTGTCATTACAAGATCGGCTTATTCCGGTGCACAGCGTTATACATCTTCATGGACAGGCGATAACGTAGCAACCTGGGAACATTTATGGATTGCAAATATTCAGGTTCAACGAATGTCTATTTCAGGAATGGGCTTTACAGGTTCTGATATTGGTGGTTTTGCAGAACAGCCTACAGGCGAATTATATGCGCGTTGGATTCAGTTAGGTGTTTTTCATCCTTTTTGCAGAACACATTCTTCCGGAGATCACGGCAATCAGGAGCCTTGGGCTTTTGATGAAGAAGTAATTAATATTACCCGCAAATTTGTGAGTCTCCGCTACCAGTTATTGCCGTATTTGTATACCATGTTCTGGCAATATATAGAAGAAGGTATTCCGATGTTAAAACCACTGGTTTATTACGATCAGGACGATACGCAGACGCATTATCGCAATGATGAATTTATCTTTGGAAATCAAATTTTAGTATGTCCAATACTTGAACCTAATGCTTTAGGCAGACGTATGTATATACCAAGAGGCGAATGGTATAACTATTGGACCAATGAATTTGCAATTGGCGGAAGAGAAGTTTGGATAGATACCAAATTTGATGAAATTCCGGTTTTTGTAAAAGCAGGCGCAATAATTCCTAAATATCCGGTTCAGCAATATGTTGGCGAACTTGAATTCGATGAATTAACGTTGGATTTATATTTTAAAAATGGTAAAGAAAAATCAGTTGTTTATGAAGATGCTCAGGATGGATATGATTATAAAAAAGGGCGTTATAGTTTTTTATCTTTTAAAACTATCGGAAAAGAAAAAGAACTTATTGTTCAATTGCATAAAGAAGGAAAATACGACACACCTTATAGTAAGTATAAAATAAACTTGATTGGTTTACCATTTAAAGTAACTGAAATTGAGATTGATAACGAAAAAGTTGAATTTGATCAGATCGCTTTTGAGTTAAATGGTTTTTTAATAGTTGATAAAGAATTTACTGAACTTCATATTATAGGACAATAATATTAATTATGATACGTTTCGATTTAATTATATAAAAATACCTGTTAAAATAAGTTGTATTTTTATTCAATATTAAAATCTTATGATCATGAAAAATTACTTTTTCTTAACTGCTTTTGCGGCTTTTTTACTGGCTGCATGTGCAACAAATCCTGTAACAGGAAAATCAACTTTAAATTTTGTTTCAAACAGTGAATTATTTCCAACTTCATTTCAACAATATAATGCATTCATTGCAGAAAATAAAGTAATCACAGGAACTGCAGATGCTAAAAGAGTTGATCTGGTAGGTAGTAAAATTAAAGCTGCGGCAGAAAGATACCTAACTTATTTAGGGCAAACCCAATATCTAAAAGATTATCGCTGGGAATATAAACTGGTAGAAAATAAAGAAGTAAATGCGTGGTGTTTACCGGGAGGTAAAATCGTAGTTTATTCAGGAATTTTGCCAATTACTCAGGATGAAGCCGGTTTAGCAACTGTTTTAGGACATGAAGTTTCGCACGCATTAGCAAATCACGGAGCACAAAGAATGAGTGCCGCTCAATTACAACAAATTGGCGGAGTAGCTTTAGACGCTGCAACAAGCGGAAAATCGGAGTCTACAAGAGCAATTTTCTCTCAGGCTTATGGAGTTGGAAGTGAAGTAGGAGTGATGCTGCCATTTAGCAGAAGCAATGAAAGTGAAGCCGATAAAATAGGTTTAACACTTATGGCAATTGCAGGATATAATCCAGATGATTCCATTGCTTTTTGGAGCAGAATGTCGGCTAAATCAGGCGGATCAGGAACTCCGGAATTTATGAGCACACACCCGTCTGATGCAACCAGAATTGCAAATCTTAAAGCATTAATCCCTGATGCAAGAGCTACAGCAGCAAAAGTTGGTGTTATCAGATAATAAAAAAATATGTCTTTTATTTATAAAGCTATTCCTTTTTGGAATGGCTTTTTTATTTGTAGTATGCAATGTATCAATTAGTTAATTTAAGTAATGATTTATTAATACACGATTTCAATAGATTCTGCATAACTTTCAAAAAAAAGAAATAATTTAGCAATCAAAATCATAAATATGGCAGATTTACCTAAAGGAGACAAAAAATTATTAAATGCATGGGCTTTTTACGATTGGGCGAATTCAGTTTATCCACTTGTTATATCATCAGCAGTATTTCCAATTTTTTATGAAGCATTATTTTCAGACAGAGATCATTATATTGATGTTTTCGGAATGAACTTAAAAAATTCTGCCTTAATTAGTTTTATCACCGCCGCCGCATTTTTGGTTGTAGCTTTTATTTCGCCTTTATTATCTGGTATTGCTGATTATGTAGGGAATAAAAAGACGTTTATGAAATTCTTTTGCTATATGGGAGCTATATCCTGTATGGGTTTATATTGGTTTAACCTCGAAAATATATACATAGGATTACTTTTCTATTTTTTAGGATTAATTGGTTTTTGGGGAAGTTTGGTTTTTTACAATTCTTATTTACCGGATATTGCTTTTCCTGAACAGCAGGATAAATTAAGTGCCAAAGGATATTCTTTAGGATATGTTGGAAGTGTTGTTTTATTGATTATCAACCTTGCGATGATCATGAAGCCTAAAATTTTTGGAATAACAGGAACTGAAGGTGAGGCTGCAATGAAAGCTATGCGTTATTCTTTTTTAATGGTAGGTTTTTGGTGGATACTTTTTAGTCAGTATACTTATTTTTATCTGCCAAAAGGAAATAAAAATTCAGATCAAAAAGTAACCAAAGATGTCGTTTTTAATGGTTTTAAAGAGTTGAAAAAAGTTTGGAAATTACTGGAAGAAAATATTTCTCTAAAACGATATTTGGGCAGTTTCTTTGTTTATAGCATGGCAGTTCAAACCGTTATGATTGTAGCAACCTATTTTGGAGCTCAGGAAATTCAATGGAGTTCGAAAAGTGAAAGTACAACAGGTTTAATTATCTGTATATTAGTAATACAATTAGTAGCCATTGTTGGGGCAGTTTTAACATCAAGAGCATCAGCAAAATTTGGAAACATACCTACGCTAATTGTTATCAATTGCGTTTGGGTTGTACTTTGTATTTTGGCTTATTTTATCACACTGCCAATTCACTTTTATATTATGGCGACTTTAATTGGTTTTGTAATGGGAGGAATTCAGGCATTATCCCGTTCAACATATTCGAAATTATTACCTGAAACAGAAGATACTGCATCTTTTTTCAGTTTTTATGATGTTTCAGAAAAAATAGGAATCGTTATCGGAATGTGTGTTTATGGAATTATCGATCAAATTACAGGAAGTCCGAGATTTTCGATTGTAATTTTGGCTTTATTCTTTGCTATTGGAGTATTATTGTTACGCAGAGTGCCAAAAAAAGGCGTTTTAAATTAATAAAACACCTTTGATTTTTCCTTTTATAATATTTTAAAACTCAATAATAAAAGAAACTGACTGTTCTTTTTTTAAAATCTGATTGAATGATTTTTGAAATTCTTTTATTATTGAGCTTTACTGAATTTATCCTTTTGTGATATTTCCGGATCCAGAAACTTTTACGTCACGTTTTTCAGGATTTCCAAAATATTTGATATTTCCTGAACCAGCAACTCTGGCCGTTAAACTTCCTTCACAATTTACAATACTGTTACCTGACCCTGAAACATGGGCATCAACATTTGTAGATTTTAAATCAGATGCATTTACGTTTCCTGATCCTGCAAGTTTTGTTGTAAACTTATCTGCAGAGCCTTTCAGGGTTACATCTCCTGATCCGCTTAAACTCAGATCAAAATCGTTAGAATTAACATTTAAATTAAAATTTCCCGAACCCGATAGTTTTGCTGCAAAAGTGTCGCTTTTAATTTGATCTTTTGTTTGAATATCTCCCGATCCTGCCAGACTTACAGCAGAAATTTTTTCGAAAGGAACTGTAATTTCAATTTTATTTCCTGCGCTTGAGCGAATATTAACTGTTTTGTCAACATAAATTTTCAAGGCGTTATCTTCAACCTCAATTTTTATGGCAGATAATAAGTTTTCCTCTCCTTTAATGGTAATTTTCCCTTCTTTGCCTGCAACTAGATTTACATCAAAAGGACCTCCAACTTTAATGGCATCATAATCGCCCGTATTTCGGGTTTCAGTAACCACTTTGCCATTTCCTTTAATTTTATTTTTGTCATTTGATGACCATTGCGCATGAGCAAAATAGCTTACTAAAAATGCACCGCAAACTAATAATAGAATTGATTTTTTCATTGTTTGATTGATTAAGTTATTGTTTTTTGATTAATGATACACTGCCGTAATTTGAATTGACCACCACTTTATTCTGGCCTTTTTTCTTGTTGTATCCGCTGATTCTCTTGCTTGTGTTTTTATTTTCAGTAACAGAAACATCTAAAGAATTATCACTTTTTATATTTCCATATCTCGTATTAATGTCAAAGTCAAAATAATAATTAGTGTCATATCCCAATGATACATCAGAATAAGTGGAGTTTATATTGACATTATTTGCTTTATCTGTTATTGTAGAGATATTTATTTTACTGTAATTAGTATCCAGATTTACACTATTTGAGATTTCGGCAATATTAACCGTCAGATAATTTCCTGAACCGGAAAACGAATTGATTTTTTGAAACTTAAAAGTTCCGTAATTACAATCATATTTTATATTCTGACCGTCAGCAATAGCTAAATCCGTGTAACTTGTATCTAAATTTAAATTGCCCGAATCATTTATTTTCAAACCAGAATAACGAGCCTCAATAATTCCATTTTTAATATAGTCAATAGTCGAGTTTTGGCAATATTCTATATGAACCCGATTGGTCGATCCGTTTAATTTGCCCAAAGTTACTTTACCATATTTGCATGAAATATCAGTAGCTCCATCTATGTTAATTGTTGTAATATTCCCGTATTTATTATCCAGTTTTACAGTTCCGTTTTTCGGAATCTTAATCACATAATTTATCTCAAAACTATTACTGCTTCCTTTACTTTTTATAGAAGAATTTCCAAGTTTTGTTATTGCCGAAACCATACTTTTTAATGCAGTAATGTCAACATCAATACTATTTAGTCTTTCATTTACCCAATTTTCATTTCCTCCGGATACTTTTATGGTAATGTCAAGGTCGATTTTGTCTTCATCCCAGGTACTTACTGTAATATTTCCATATTTATTTTCAATATCAATTCCCGCGTTTGAGTTTACGATATATGTTTTTTTGATGTTTTTTTGTTTTGAAATTACCGTGTCATCATTTGAAAATCCTAAAAAAGGAATTAAGATGAATAAAATAAGTATGTTATAATGTTTTTTCATGAGTAGTGTTTTTTAGATTTTCATTTTCTTCAATACGCTGCAAAACCGTTTGCAAAAAAGAAATTCGGGTTTGCAAATTGCTGATCATTGCATAAATAATTTGTTTGTTCTCTCCGTTTTTCTGAACCTCTTTTATGATTTTTTCATAATCGGCGTCAAAAACTTTCATTTGCTTTAAAGCATCGTTTATGATTTGTTCATTTTCCGGAGAACTTTTTTCTTTTAATTTAACTAGCTCATTGTCAATCAAAATATTGAAAATTGAATCCGTACGTTTGGTTTCTTGTGATGCAAATTTAAATTCTCTTGGTTTTTCATTATTGTTGTAAAAAACAGAGATTCCCAACAACAATGCAATTGAGGCAGCAATAGACCAAACGGCATAATTCTTTTTCCGTGGTTGCTTTTTATTTAGTTTATTAAAGAAATCCAACTGATGATCTGAACTTATTTCATGAACATCCCATTGATTTTCAAATTTTTTAAATAACTCGTCTAAATTGTCATTTTCCTTTTTCATATGTCCTCTAATTTTTTTCGTAAATTTTCTTTAGCTCTGCTTAATGTAGTCCTGCAATTGGCATAACTAATATTTAAGATTTCACTAATTTCTTCCTGATCGTAACCTTCAATATAAAAGAGCGTTAAAACCATTCGGTAATTATCTTTTAAGCCTGAAATAGCATCTAAAACCTGTTTCACTTTAAGTGAATCCAAGTCGATATTTTCAGAAAAAAAAGTGTCGTTTTCTTCTATTTTATAAAGTGTTTTATTCAGGTCTTCCATCTGGAAAGCATTGTTCTTTTTATAAAAATCGATACTATAATTAATAATGATTTTTTTAAGCCAGGCTCCAAATGCGACTTCCTGTTTATAATCGTTAATTTTTGTAAAAGCCTTCAAAAAACCTTCCTGCATGACGTCTTGTGCAAAATGTTCATCTTTTACAATTCTGTAAGCCACATTATACATCGCTTTACAGTATCGATTGTAAACTTCAAATTGCGCTTTTTGATTATTTGATTTGCAAAGCGCAATTAATTCTTCGATATTTTGATTGGTTATATTCAAGTAATGATTGCTAGTTTTATATAATGACTTTGCTTTTTTTGGTTTGTTACACTTTTGATAAAAATAAATTTATTTTTTTTGATAATAACTGTAAATCCGCCGTTAATTAATTCAGATTACTTGTTCATGATATGTAGTCCCTACGAGGACAATATTTTGTTTCTACATTATTTCTTACCAATATATAATCTCTACGAGATATAAAATTTAAGGATTTAAATAGTGATAGAAAAAAGTTTTCCAATTAAATTATGATTAATAAGAGATAATCCTTTAGGATTTAAATATTGGTAATGAATAGATATGTGCTAAATAAAAATATCCCGTAGGGATTATATTTAAATTTTTTTAGAATAAGTTGATTTACTGAATTATTAAACTGGAAACATGAATTAATTAGATTTTCAAAACTGACTCTTTTGCATTTGGCATAATGATTGTCTATTTTTACCGCCTATCATGTAAACGAAACACTTATTATACTTTTAACAAAAACTGCTATATTTAAGGTTAACTTTGCAGTTAGGATTTAACTTTTAATGACAAAACGACTTATATATTATTATGTCAAATCATAAAATACTTACCATTGACAATCTGTCACTTCAAGAATTTGATTCAGAAGCCGAATTAATTCCATTATTAACTCCAGAAGATGAAGAGGAAATGAACAATGAAGAGCTTCCGCTTTCCTTGCCAATTTTACCTTTACGTAATACCGTTTTATTTCCGGGTGTAGTTATTCCAATTTCTGCAGGAAGAGATAAATCTATAAAATTAATTAATGATGCCAATGCCGGCGGAAAAATCATCGGTGTTGTTTCTCAAATTAACGAAGAAGATGAAGATCCGTCAAAAGACGATATTCATAAAATAGGAACTGTAGCCAGAATTCTGCGTGTTTTAAAAATGCCTGACGGAAACGTTACTGTTATTTTGCAAGGAAAAAAACGCTTCGAAATTGACCAAGTAGTTTCTGAAGAACCTTACATGACAGCTCATATTAAGGAAGTTTCAGAAACACGTCCGGAAGAAAACGACAGTGAATTTACAGCGATTTTAGATTCTGTAAAAGAACTGGCGATTCAAATCATAAAAGAAAGCCCAAACATTCCATCAGAAGCCACTTTTGCGATTAAGAACATTGAAAGCCAATCATTCCTGATCAATTTTGTTTCTTCGAATATGAATTTATCCGTAAAAGAAAAACAAGGTTTATTATCGATAAACGGATTAAAAGACAGAGCACTTGAAACCCTGCGTTATATGAACGTAGAGTTGCAAAAATTAGAATTGAAGAATGACATTCAGTCAAAAGTTCGTTTTGATTTAGATCAGCAGCAGCGTGAATATTTCCTTCATCAGCAAATGAAAACCATTCAGGAAGAATTGGGAGGCGTTTCGCAAGAAGAGGAAATGGACGAAATGGGGCAGAAGGCGAAAACCAAAAAATGGGACGAAAAAACGCAAAAGCATTTCGAAAAAGAATTGTCTAAAATGCGAAGAATGAATCCGCAATCGCCTGATTTTGGAATTCAGAGAAATTATTTAGAATTATTTTTAGAACTGCCTTGGGGAGAATATTCTAAAGATAAATTTGATTTAAAATACGCTCAGAAAATATTAGATAAAGATCATTTTGGACTTGAAGAAGTTAAGAAAAGAATGGTTGAGCATTTGGCAGTATTAAAACTTCGTAACGATATGAAATCGCCAATTATTTGTTTAACAGGTCCTCCGGGAGTTGGTAAAACATCTATTGGACGTTCTGTTGCCGAAGCTTTGGGACGTGAATATGTGCGTATTTCATTAGGTGGTTTGCGCGATGAAGCAGAGATTCGCGGACACAGAAAAACTTATATTGGTGCGATGCCCGGCCGAATCATTCAAAGTTTGAAAAAAGCAGGAACATCAAATCCGGTTTTTATTTTAGATGAAATTGATAAATTATCAAGCGGTAACAGCGGTGATCCGTCTTCGGCATTATTAGAAGTTTTAGATCCGGAACAAAACAGTTCGTTTTATGATAATTTCCTTGAAATGGGATATGATTTATCGAAAGTAATGTTTATCGCAACTTCAAATAATATGTCAGCAATTCAGCCAGCATTGCGTGACAGAATGGAAGTAATCAAAATGTCAGGTTATACGATTGAAGAAAAAGTAGAAATTGCAAAAAGACACTTGTTTCCAAAACAATTAGAAGCTCACGGATTAACAGCAAAAGATTTGACAATTGGTAAAAAACAATTAGAAAAAATCGTTGAAGGTTATACACGTGAATCTGGTGTACGTAACTTAGAAACTAAAATTGCTCAGGTAATTCGTAATGCGGCAAAAGCAGTTGCGATGGATGAGGAGTACAATAAAAAAGTTACAGATGAAGATATTGTAACGGTTTTAGGTGTGCCAAGACTTGAGCGTGATAAATATGAAAATAATGATGTTGCGGGAGTTGTTACAGGTTTAGCCTGGACAAGCGTTGGCGGAGATATCTTATTTATAGAATCTTTAATTTCTGAAGGAAAAGGTGCTTTAACCATTACCGGAAACCTTGGAAATGTAATGAAAGAATCAGCAACGATTGCTCTTGAATACATTAAAGCAAATGCTAAAAAACTTGGTTTGAGTGTTGAGTTATTTCAAAAATATAATATCCATTTACACGTACCGGAAGGAGCAACGCCAAAAGACGGACCAAGTGCCGGTATTGCAATGTTAACTTCTTTAGTTTCATTATTAACGCAAAAGAAAGTGAAGAAAAGTCTTGCTATGACAGGTGAAATTACGCTTCGTGGTAAAGTTTTACCAGTTGGCGGAATTAAAGAAAAAATCCTTGCCGCTAAAAGAGCTAATATTAAAGAAATCATTTTATGTCACGAAAACAAAAGTGACATCGATGAAATTAAAGCAGAATATTTAGAAGGCCTGACTTTTCACTATGTAAAAGAAATGAGCGAAGTTTTAGCTTTAGCTATAACAGATCAAAATGCAAAAAATGCAAAACAATTGAAATAAGTTTCAATTAAACTCCAATAAAAAATTCCAAATTCCAAGCTGATCATCTCAGTTTTGGAGTTTGGAATTTTTATTATAATTGAATTTTTTCTGACTAGTGCTTCTTTTTTTGTTTAGGAATATTTCTACAAAAAACACGCATTACTATTGATTTACAGGTGATTATAAAAATTATTTTTTCAGTTATATAATTTTATCTTTGTATTTGCGTTATTCCCAAATAGGAACGCCTAAAAAACATGGTAAAACAATTTGTTTTATTTTTAATGGTACTAATTTGTTCGGCTTCTTTCGGGCAAATTGGAGGGCGCTCCACTTATCAATTTCTAAATTTAACGACATCACCAAGACAGGCAGCGTTAGGTGGCAAAACGATAACGATTTATGATGAAGATGTTAATCAGGTCATGTTTAATCCTGCTACTTTAAATCAGGATATGGACAATCATCTGGCTATGAATTACGGTAGTTATTATGGAGAAGCTTCTTATGGAACTGCTTCGTATGCTTATACTTATGATCGACATGTGCAGACTTTTTATGCCGGAATAAGTTATATTAATTACGGAACATTTGAAGGTTATGATGAAGAAGGTCAATCTACTTCAGATTTTACTGGTAGTGAAGCAGCGTTATCATTTGGTTATGCTTATAATATACCGTTTACGGATGTTCATGTTGGAGTAAATGCAAAATTAATAACTTCGACCTTAGAAAGTTATAACTCTTTTGGAGGAGCGATCGATTTAGGTTTTTTGTACATAATGGAAGAAAATGATTTAAATTTGGCATTTGTAATTCGAAATGTTGGAACTCAATTTACAACATATTCAGGAATACATGAAAAATTGCCGCTTGAAATTATTGCCGGAGTGTCACAAGAATTAGAACATGTGCCATTGCGCTGGCATTTATCTTTAGAGAATTTACAGCAATGGAATGTTGCTTTTTCGAATCCGGTGCGTGGCGAAACCAATATTGACGGATCAACAAGTGAGGAGAAAGTTTCTTTTGTAAATAATGCTTTAAGACATGTAGTTTTTGGCTTTGAACTTTTTCCGGAAAAAGCAGTTAATTTACGTTTTGGTTATAACTTTAGAAGAGCAGAAGAATTGAGAATTAATGATCAGCGTAATTTTTCAGGAATCTCTTTAGGATTTGGTTTAAAAATGAACCGATTAAAATTTAATTATTCATATTCACGATACACATTAGCGGGTAATTCTAGTCTTTTTGGACTAATCTTAAACTTTCAATAATAGCATTCACATTACAAACCATATAAAATTTAAAAGATTATTTTGAAAAAAATAACCATTGCAATCGACGGATTTTCGTCAACAGGAAAGAGTACATTAGCAAAACAGTTGGCAAAACAATTAGAATATGTTTATGTTGATACAGGTGCTATGTATCGTGCAGTAGCATTATTTGCGATGCAAAACCAGCTTATTGGAGCCGATTTTTTTGATAAAAAAAGCCTTATAACTGCCCTTCCAACAATTCAGCTTGAATTTAAATTTAATCCGGATTTAGGATTTGCCGAAATGTATCTAAATAGCGAAAACGTCGAAAAACAAATCAGAACCATTGAAGTATCCAATTATGTCAGTAAAGTAGCCGAAGTTTCTGAAGTGCGTTCTAAATTAGTAGAACAACAACAGGAAATGGGAAAAAACAAAGCTATTGTTATGGACGGAAGAGATATTGGTACAGTAGTTTTTCCTGATGCAGAGTTGAAAATTTTCATGACAGCCAGTGCCGAAACCCGCGCACAAAGGCGTTTTGATGAATTACAGCAAAAAGGCGACAATGTTTCATACGAAGATGTTTTGAAAAATGTTGTCGAAAGAGATTATATAGATACACATCGGGAAGATTCTCCTTTAGTCATTGCCAATGATGCAATTGAAATAGATAATTCTTACTTAACAAGAGAAGAACAATTTTCGGCTGTTTTAGAATTAATAAATGACGTTGTTAAAACGGTTTAATTTTTTGTAGATATCATTTTTAATGGTAGTTTTACCGCTTCATTTATTTTTAAAGACAAATTCATCTTATGGGCATTAAAAACAGGTTGATTATAATGAGCTTTCTTCAGTTTTTTGTTTGGGGAGCGTGGCTTATAACAATTGGAAATTATTGGTTTGGAACTAAAAATTGGGAAGGAACTCAATTTGGTCTTGTTTTCGGAACCATGGGAATTGCTTCTCTATTCATGCCTACTTTAACGGGAATTATTGCTGACAGATGGGTAAATGCTGAAAAACTATATGGTTTTTTGCATATAACTTACGCGCTGGTTTTGTTTGGTATAGCGCAGGTAACAACTCCGGATAACTTTATTTATGTAATGCTTGCGGCAATGTGTTGCTATATGCCAACAATTGCGTTAAGTAATTCGATATCCTATACTTCATTAAAATTAAATAATAAAAACATTGTAAAAGATTTTCCGCCAATTCGTGTTTGGGGAACTATTGGTTTTATTGCCGCAATGTGGATTACCAATTTAAGTGGAAGTAAAGCAACTGAATATCAGTTTTATATCGCCGGAATTGGTGCTTTAATTCTTGGGGTTTATGCCTTTACATTACCAAAATGCGAGCCTCAGCGTTTAACTAAAGAAGATGCTTCGTGGGTTGAAACTTTAGGCTTGGAAGCTTTTAAGTTATTTGGAAATTATAAAATGGCTTTGTTTTTTGTTTTCTCTATGTTTTTAGGAGGTGCATTGCAATTAACAAACGCTTATGGTGATGTTTTCTTAGATGAATTCAAACATTTTCCTAAATACGCAGATTCTTTTGTAATTAAATATTCGACTATTATTATGTCGATTTCTCAGGTTTCTGAAACTTTATTTATTCTGGCAATTCCGTTTTTCCTGAGACGTTTTGGAATCAAGCAAGTTATGCTTATCAGTATGTTGGCTTGGGTTTTACGTTTCGGATTATTTGCTTTTGGAGATCCTGTAACCGGTTTATGGATGATTATTATGTCGTGTATTGTTTACGGAATGGCGTTTGATTTCTTTAATATTTCAGGTTCATTATTTGTAGAAAGCAATACAGATTCTAAAATACGTTCATCAGCGCAAGGATTATTTATGATGATGACAAACGGAGTAGGAGCAGTTTTAGGAAGTTTAACTTCTGGCTGGGCAATTGATCGTTTCTTTACAAAATCGTTCAGCAATACAATTGAATTATCCGGATTTTTGCAGACTGATACAAATAATCCTAAAATGTTAGAATTTGTAAAAGGACAAGGAAATTCAATTTCTGCAGATGGTATTTTTTCAAACCCAATTTTAATGAAAGACTGGCATACTATCTGGTTGTCATTTGCGGCTTATGCTTTATTAATTGCAATTGCTTTTGCAATTTTGTTCAAACATAAACACGATCCAAAAGAAATCGAAAATTTGAGTCATTAATATAAAATCTTTGTCAAAGTTTAAACATTGACAAATGAATTTTACATAACAAACCCGACATGTTTTTAAAATCTGTCGGGTTTATTGTTTTTATTATCTTAGCAGGATCGTTTATTAATTGGATTTTTTTTAAAAATAATAATTATGATAAGACAAATTTTAGGAGTTATTCTGGGTTATGCTATTTTTGTAATTAGTTCAATACTTCTTTTTAAATTTTCAGGAGTGAATCCGCATGCAGATGCTTCTCAGTTATTTATGGTTTTGACTTTTGTTTACGGAACTGTTTTCTCTTTTGTAAGCGGACTTGTGGCGCAATTAATTTCGAAGAGCAAAAACTTAAAAGTAAATTATGTACTTTTTGTTATAATGGCTGGTTTTGCTGCTTTTTCACTTTTTAAATCAAGCGGAAGTTCCTGGACGCAGTTGTTGGCGATTTTTGTTTTTGCTCCGGTTTCTGTTTTAGGAGGATTGTTTTGGATAAAAACAAATAAATAATAGAATTAAAAGATAGTTACGCATAGTAAACCCGACAGGTTTTAAAAACCTGTCGGGTTTGAATTGATAAATTGATTTCCTGAGAGGATTATTTTGGGTTATTGAAATAGTAGATAATTTATTATATTTGTTTTTGTTCAAGCTTAGATCAAGAGCATTTGAACAAATAATTTTAATAAATATAAAATACCACAAAAGTTTCTAAATTTAGAAACTTTTGTGGTATTTTTGTTATATCTAATTTGAATGAAATATTTTGAAACGAAATTTTTAGAGGAAGCAAGAGAGTTTATATTTAAATTGGACAAAAAGATTAGTGCCAAAATTTTATATAATATTGATGTTGCAGAGAATAACCAAGATTCTACATTGTTTAAAAAACTTAACAATGATATATGGGAGTTTAGAACAAGATATGCAGGGAGGCAAATTAGACTATTAGCATTTTGGGATAAATCAGATAATAAAGAGACATTAGTTTTTGCCACTCACGGCTTTATAAAAAAGGTAGATAAAGTTCCTTTAAATGAAATCGAGAGGGCAAATAAAATAAGGGTAAAGTATTTCGAAAATAAAATAAAATAACAGCTATGAAAAAGATAGAAATAAAATCATATTCACTTTCTGAAATGAAAGATAAAGTTATTGGAACAATTGGGACACCAGAAAGAGATCAATATGAATATGAACTTAAAATGGATCTTTTAGGACGTATGATTAAGAGTGCAAGAAAAGAGAGAAAATTAACTCAAGAGCAATTAGGAGAATTAATAGGCGTGAAAAAAGCACAAATTTCTAAATTAGAAAGCAGTGCAAATAGTGCTACTATTGATACTATAATCAAGGTTTTTAAAGCACTTAAAGCTGAAATAAGTTTTAGTGTAAAAATTGAAAATCAAAATTTACAAGTTTCGTAATTTATAAAAGATAGTTACACATAGTAAACCTGACAGGTTTTTAAAACCTGTCAGGTTTGTTGTAGATTAACTTAGGAATTTAAAGTTCTTAAAACCACAAAACCTCTAATCTAGCCCCGATTACTTCACTTAGTTTTTATTTTAATCGGAGTTCAGTGAATTTCATTTGAGTAGATATCCTTTTTTTGGCTTTTTAGACAGAAAAAGATAGGAGCGAAAGCGGGACTTCGGGTCTTGAAATGACTTACAAGATATGCTCCTGATCAAATGACTGATAATCATATAGAATTGTTTTGCTATTACAAATAAATGTATTAATTTTGCAAACCTTTTGGCAGAGAAGAGTTTCCATTAGGTATCAACTATTTATGTAAAACAACTTCTGTTTTTTCTATCGCTTTGAGAAACTCAAGAAAAACAGAATACAAATTTTTTATCAGCATGTCTGAACAATTAAAATCACAAGAAGAGTTTTTAGCAAATTTTAACTGGCATAACTTCCAAGAAGGAATTGATGCAGTAGATGAGAAAAACTTACAAGAATTCGAAGAACTAGTTTCAAAAACTTTCATCGCTACAGATCAAGAAGAAGTAGTTGAAGGTGTAGTTGTTAGAATTACAGATAGAGACGTTATCGTTGATATCAACGCAAAATCGGAAGGTGTTATTTCTTTAAACGAATTCCGTTACAACCCAAACTTAAAAGTTGGTGATAAAGTAGAAGTATTAATCGACATCCGTGAGGACAAAACAGGTCAATTAGTATTATCTCACAGAAAAGCACGTACTATTAAATCATGGGATAGAGTTATTTCTGCAAATGAAACAGGAGAAATCGTTAATGGTTTTGTAAAATGCAGAACTAAAGGTGGTATGATCGTTGACGTTTTCGGAATTGAAGCTTTCTTACCTGGTTCTCAAATTGACGTTAAGCCAATTAGAGACTACGATGTATATGTAAATAAAATGATGGAATTCAAAGTGGTAAAAATTAACCACGAATTCAAAAACGTTGTTGTATCTCATAAAGCGCTTATCGAAGCTGATATCGAAGTACAGAAAAAAGAAATCATCGGTCAATTACAAAAAGGACAAGTATTAGAAGGTGTTGTTAAAAACATTACTTCTTATGGTGTATTCATTGACTTAGGTGGTGTTGACGGATTAATTCACATTACTGACCTTTCTTGGAGTAGAATAAACCACCCAAGCGAAGTTCTTGAATTAGACCAAAAATTAAACGTTGTAATCCTTGATTTCGATGATGAGAAAACAAGAATTCAATTAGGATTGAAACAATTAAACGCTCACCCATGGGATGCTTTAGATGCTAATTTAACTATTGGTGATAAAGTAAAAGGTAAAGTAGTTGTAATCGCTGATTACGGTGCATTTATCGAAGTTGCTGAAGGTGTTGAAGGTTTAATCCACGTTTCTGAAATGTCATGGTCAACTCATTTACGTTCTGCTCAGGATTTCGTAAAAGTTGGAGATGTTGTTGAAGCTGTTATCTTAACTTTAGATAGAGATGACCGTAAAATGTCATTAGGTATCAAACAATTGACTCAAGATCCATGGACTGACATTACTTCTAAATACCCAGTAGGTTCTAAACATACAGGTATCGTTAGAAACTTTACAAACTTTGGTATTTTCGTAGAATTAGAAGAAGGAATTGATGGATTAATTTACATCTCTGACTTATCTTGGACTAAGAAAATCAAACACCCATCTGAATTTGTAAATGTTGGTGAGAAACTTGATGTAGTTGTATTAGAATTAGATGTTGAAGGACGTAAATTATCTTTAGGTCACAAACAAACTACTGCTAATCCTTGGGATCAATACGAAGATTCTTTCGCTGTAGGAACTATCCACAATGGTGAAATTTCTGAAATCGTTGACAAAGGAGCTACTGTAGAATTCGGAGATGATATCGTTGCTTTCATTCCTACTCGTCACCTTGAAAAAGAAGACGGAAAGAAATTGAAAAAAGGTGATACTGCTGATTTCAAAGTAATCGAATTTAACAAAGAATTCAAAAGAGTAGTTGCTTCTCACACTGCTATCTTCCGTGAAGAAGAAGAGAAAAATGTGAAAGCTGCAACTGAAAATACTTCATCTAACTCTTCTAACACAAATGCACCAGCTGCAACTTTAGGAGATAATAATGATGTATTAGCTGCATTGAAAGCTAAAATGGAAAAAACTGAGAAAAAATAATTCTTAGTTTCCTATAAATAGAAAGTCCCACAGCAATGTGGGACTTTTTTTTGCTTTAATGTTTTGTTTTAAGTTTTTATTTGTTTCAGGTTTCCAGTTTTAACTTTGGTGAAGACTGTCTTTGCGAGGAACGAAGCAATCTCACTTTGTATAGAACCTTTTGTTAGTGGGATTGCTTGGTTCTTCGCAAAGACAAAAAATGCGTATATTTTTTATTTGGAAGCTAATAGTTTTGTTTCCTTAGGTGTAAACTCAGGTACAATTGCATAAGTATCAATTTCTGCAATTTTCATTTCATCTAAAATGTCAACTAGATTTCCATAATTAGATTTTTTGCTTGGTTTAATAATTACAATTAGATTTTTTGGTTTAGCGCCTTTTGCAGCAAATTCAAGTATGCTTTTTTTTCTTTTTAGTAATTCTTTTCGGATTCCCTCTCTGCCGTATTTGATTTCTTTTGGAGCAATTATAGGAGAATCCAAAAGTCCCATATAATATATCAATTTATTGTTTTCGCCTAACATTAAAGTTATTGACCTATTTTCTCCGTAATCTCGATATTCTCGACAGTCACAGCATCCATTATCGCGAGAACTTAAATCTAAAATTTTCGGTTTCGACAACTCAATCGTGACCATAAAAAATATAATCAACAAAAAAGAAACGCTAACCATTGCGGTCAAATCAACTCTTGTATTTAACTTTTTGCTTCTTACTTTTTTAGGCAGATTTTCCATAATGAATCATTTTTTAATAAAGTTAATGATAAAACTAAAACAAAATTTAACTCATTTTAAAAATAATTCAAAAATAAATCCATGTTTTAAAGTCTTGTTTTACAACGTATTTTGAGGATTTTACAATAAAATTTGAGCTTTTTTATTTTATTGCCAAAACCAAAACCAATATTCCAGCGTAAATGAGCTTATAACTTAAAATATTAATTATGAAAACTAGAAAATTTTTAGCCGTAGCAATCTTAACATTAGGATTTGGATTTGCATCTTTTGCACAAAAAACTGTAATGGTTGGTGGAGCAGCAATGTATCCAACTAAAAATATTGTCGAAAATGCCGTTAATTCAAAAGATCATACTACACTTGTTGCTGCTGTAAAAGCTGCAGGATTAGTAGAAACATTACAAAGTAAAGGACCATTCACCGTTTTTGCCCCAACAAATGCCGCGTTTGACAAGTTGCCAGCGGGAACTGTTGATACATTATTAAAACCAGAAAACATCAAAATGTTACAAACTGTTTTAACTTATCACGTTGTTGCGGGAAAAATGAACTCTTCTGATATTGCAAAAGCAATAAAAGCAGGTAAGGGAAAAGCAACTCTTAAAACTGTAAGCGGTGGAACTTTAACTGCCTGGATGGATGGAAAAGACTTATATATCAGTGACGAAAGCGGTAACAAAGCCAAAGTTACTATTGCAGATGTAAACCAATCAAATGGTGTAATTCATGTTGTAGATACTGTATTATTGCCAAAAATGTAATACCAATTTTAAAATTCAAGTTTCAATTTATAAATTCCAAATTCCAATTTTAAAGTTGGGATTTGGAATTTTAAATATTTAGAATTTTGTAAATCTATTTTTTGGCTGTTAAAGTAGATCCTGCCGAAGCAACTACAACACAAACAACAGCTAATATTTCGTAAAAACTTAAATTTTCCTGAAGAAATATAAAAGCACAAACAGAAGCTGCTGCAGGTTCAAGACTCATTAAAATACTAAAAGTACGAGGAGGAAGCTGCCCTAAAGCTTTCATTTCTAATGTAAACGGAATAGCACTTGATAAAAGAGCAAGCGCAACGCCCATACCAAAAAGTTTTGGAGTAAGATTCGCTAGGCCATTTTCGTAAAAACCGAATGGGAGAATTAAAATTGCGGCAAATAACATTCCGGTAGAAACAGCCTGACCACTATTCATTATTTTGGATATTTTTCCGCCCAAAACAATATATGCAGCCCAAAGTGCTCCTGCTAAAAGAGCAAATAAAACTCCCAAAGAGTCAATTCTGGCATTTGACCATGGTGCAATTAAAACAATTCCGGCTGCGGCGAGTAAAACCCAACAATAATCTATCAAACGTCTTGAGCCAATTATTGCAACCAATAAAGGTCCGATGAATTCTAAAGTAACCGCCAACCCAATTGGAATTCTTTCTATGGCAAAATAAAAAATTAAATTCATTGCGCCCAATGACAAACCATAAGGAACTACAATTTTCCATTGTTCACGCGTAATTGCTTTTAAATTTGGTCTATACGCTAAAAGTAAAATCAAAGCCGAAACTCCAATTCGTATTGACGCCGTTCCTGCCGCACCAATAGCGGGAAAAAGCATTTTAGCAATTGCCGCCCCACATTGTACACTAATAATAGCTAAAAGTACTGCCGGAACAGGAGGAATATTAAATTCTTTATTTTTCATGGAAAAATTATAATGAAAGCAAAACCGGGAATCAGTTTTGGAGGATATTTTTTTCTAATTTATTCAAATAGAAAATGGCGTTGAAATGAAATCAATATTTTAAAAAAAATTGGTTTTAAACTATTCTAAAGCGCGTTTTGTTACATAAGCGCGATAACCAATAATTGCCATTTGCCATTTTTTTGCTTTAGAAATGTCCAAACCCTGCTTGGTAAAACTGGGTAAAAGAATCTTATTTATTTTGGCTAGAATTTTATACATGGTAGGTTAATTTTTATCAAAGATATAAAAAAAGACTTTGCAGTTAAACAAAGTCTTTTTTATGGTTTTTTATTTGTGTAATTATATCTTAATCGATTTTTAAAAGTAAATTTTGATCAGGTCCGTTCTCCATATTTAAAGCACCTTTTGGAGATTTTACCCAACCGGTTTTATTGATAACGAATTTGAACATATTAATTTTATCTTTTTCAAACTGGCTTTTTGGAACAGAGAGTTCAAAAGTATTTTTGTTTATTCGAACCATTTGATAGTTTTTATCATTCGGATTCCAATTGTCAAAAGATCCCGCAATTGCAACACTTTTTACTAAACCTGCATCAAGCGATTTATCATGCTGATAAGTAAAAATCACATTATTATTAGTTATTTTATATCCGTAAATTTCTTTTTTGACTTCATTTTTCGCCAGTAAATCACCAGATATTGCCACTATTGCGTTTCCTAATGCATTTGCAGTTTTTTCATTACTTATATTTACAATAATAGAAATTCCTAAACCACGTTCCGGATAAACCAAAAACATATTTTGCGCGCCAAAAGCGCCACCGTGTTTCCAACAATTTTTACCATTGTTATCAACCTGTATTCCATCCCAAAAATAACCGTTAAAATCACTATCTGAATTTAAAAGATTTCTTTGAGATTCCAAAACTACCTTATTGTTGGTGTTTATTTCAAAGGCAAGAAATTTAGTTAAATCACCCAAAGTCGATTTTAAATATCCTGCAGCGCCCCAAAGATTATCAGATAGCGTTGGCATTTGTTTTTTACCATTATAACCATTTGCTATAACAATACTTTTCTCAGGATTTAATGTGGTTGACGTCATATTTAGTTTTGACAGAATATTTTCTTTCAACAACGTTTCATAACTTTTATGAAAAACATTCTCTAGAATATGTGCTGCCAATTGAACGCTTCCGTTACTATATTTGAATTTAGTTCCGGGCAAAGTATTCAATTTTATTGTTTTTAAATCTGCAAAGAATTTTTCTCTGGAATAGGATTCATCTAATTTTTTAAAACCAATATAACTGCTGTCGTTTGGATTTTTTCTGAATTCTGAATTATCCGGTAAATCTTTATTAAAGCCGGTTTTAAAAGAAACCAAATCTTTTATTTTTATTGGATTCCCCTGATATTCCAAATTAGGATATGAACCTGTTATGTATTTTCTAATGTCATCATCCGGACTTATTTTTCTTTCAACGACAGCTTGTGCCATTAATAATCCTGTAAATAATTTTGTAATCGAAGCAATTTCAAAAACAGTATTATTATTGGCTTGATTACCCTTTCCTTTGTCTATTTCTCCGTAATGTTTTGTATAGGTTTTGCCATCTTTTACAATGCCAATAGAAACAGAATTGGCTTTTGAATTTTCTAATAAAATTTCGGCATTTTTATCCATTGATGCAACAATTTCTGTTTCGGATAAATGGTTTAATTTTTTTTGAGCTAAGCAAGAAAAACTTAAACTGATAAATACTATTAAAATTAATTTTTTCATATTGAAATGGGGTGTAAAATTATCGGCTAAAGTTTATTTAAAAAGAAATTTACCTGAGAATTAGCCAAATAAAAACCAGTGTTTATTATACACTGGTCTCCTAATTATTTACTTATTTCTATTACTTTTTTGATACAATGATCAATCTTCTGTTTTGCCTCGTTTTGATTAAAACATAAATTAAAAACGAATAATAGTGCTGCAATAAAAAATGTCTCTTTCATTTCTAAATATTTAAGATCGTTTTTCTGCTTTCTCCGCTTTTCTTCTCTCTTTTTCCTGTTGTCTCATGTATTTTTCATAAGCTCTCATGCCCTTTTCATACTGCTCCATGTTTTTTGCATATTCGGCACTTCCCGGTTCATATTTTTGTTCAATGTATTGATTGAATTTTTCCATATCAGCATCAAATTTTTCCATGGCGAGGTCATATTTCTCCATTTCTTTATCATAAATAACTTCACGTTTTGCCATGATTTCTTCTACTTGTTTCCCATAAGCAGACATTTCCGGTTCAATAGCAGCCATTTTTTTCTCAAATTCCGCCATTTCTTTTTCAAAATTTTTCATGGCCACTTTATCATTAATATTTAGTGGTGCTTTTGGTGCTTTTGGCATTTTAGACATGTCAATAGGCGGGGCCGGAGGCAGTGGTCCACTCGGAAAAGATGGCATTGATGGCGGAGAAGGAGGAGAAACTTCTCCAACATCTGGATTTTTGATTTCTTTAACTTCAATTCTGCGATTTTCGATAATCATTGGTTTTTCAATGGCATCGTCTGTAAGTATACCAATTTGTTTTGAACCATCATTATCAATATTAACGACAATTCCGCAACTTTTAATAGCCTCATCACCATCAATTTGCAGCGATTGAGATCTTCCTTTTCCTTTTTTAATATCTACCCTAATAGCCGTTAATTCGTTTTTAGAATTTCTTTTTACATTAGAAATAACAACATCGGCATCATGATTTACCTTTAACTTTTCAGCCATTTCTTTTAGCTCCTGATCTGTTGTATTCTTGTTAATCTTGTAAACATTAACAGGATCTGTTTTTTCTGAAAGTTCCTGAGCTTCTTTTTTCTCTTGTTTTTCCTGTGCAATTGTTTTTATCTGAAATAATAACACAAAAGCTACAAGTGCAGGAATTACGGCATAATACTTCCAGTAATTCAATTTTTTTGATTGATTTTTGTTTAACATGACAATTCGTTTTTTGATTAATGATTGATAAAAATGATTGGTAATGGCAACGCATGATTGGTGCGTTGTTATTTTTAAAAGCGTGTATTGATACGCTTTTTTGTCAGATATTTTTTTGGCAGCTTCACTGTCGGCAATAAATTCAAGGTTTTGCAAAATAGCTTTTTTGTACAGCCAAATAATTGGATTAAACCAAAAAAGCACACAAAAAACTCTTGATATCAAAACATCCATAGTATGATTTTGATCGCTGTGCACTTTTTCATGCTCCAGAATACTTTCTAATTCTGATTCGCTGTACATTGATGAGTTGTACACGATATAATCAAAATAAGAAAAAGGAGCAATATTTTCTTTGATGTCAACAAATTTAAAATCAGCTTGTTGTTGTACTTGTTTGCCTTTTAAAACTGAATTTAAACTATAAAAATCGAGAGCAAATTTGATCATAAATGTCGAAAAACCTATGGCATAAATGGCAAGAGAAACTAAATTCCAATTTATTTCAAAAGTTTCTTTTTCAATAATCTGCCGAGCATAAACTGGCGAATAATTAAAATTTGGCATTGGAGCAGGAGTAACCCAGACAATTTTGGTATAAACCAAAAAAGGCAAAACGACAGAAGTAATCAAACCAATTAACAAAAACCATCTGTTACTATTGAAAAAAGTTTCTTTGCGCAATAAAAAATAATAAGCAAAGTAAAACAAGATTAAAAGTCCACTTGATTTTGCGACAAAAATGAAAAGTGCTTCCATAAAAAATTATTTTACGTTTTTTATTTTTCTTTCGGATTTTCGATCATAGCCAGGATTTCGCGTAATTCATCTGCAGAAATTTTTTCTTCCTTGGCAAAAAACGAAACCATACTTTTATAAGAACTGTTGAAATAATTATCAATTGCTGTGCTCATAAATCCTTTTCTATAATCTTCGATACTTACAATTGGATAATATTGATGTGTGTTTCCAAAAGCATTGTGAGCCACATATCCTTTTTCTTCCAGATTACGCACAATAGTCGAAAGCGTATTGTAATGCGGTTGATCTTCAGTTATTTCTGCCTGAACTTCTTTTACAAAAGCTTTTTTCAGCTTCCATAAAATGTGCATGATTTCTTCTTCTTTATTGGTTAACTTTTGCATGTTTTCTAATTTTAATTCAAAACTACAACTATTTTTTTAGTTACACAACTATAAATGTAGTTATTTAACTAAAAAAGAAGTTGATTGACTTTTTAAATAAAGAAAAATCTATTTAATTGCTTGATTTTCAGGTTAAAAATAAGAATAAAAAGTTTTGCAACAAAGAACGCAAGGTTCTTTTGGATTTATAGGGAATGGTAAAAACGCAAAGTTCGCAAAGGTTAATTAATATTAACCTTTGCGAACTTTGCGTAAATCTTTGTGTACTTTGCGGTAAAATTAAGTAAAACTTAGCGCACTTTGTGGTAAATTTATTAACGATTGGTTTTAAGTAACTTTCTCATCGATTAAAGCTTTCCTGATCCAGAAACAGCAAAATGTAGCAACAACGCCCATACAAGCCATAAAAAGCCAGTTTGTCTGATATCCTAATCTTGTAATTATTTCGAAACCTACTTTTGAACTTACAATATGAGCTAAACTAAAACTCATGGTATAAAGCGCCATATAACGGCCTTCCTGACCACGTGGCGCACGACTTAAAGCAAAAGCATTTGAAAACGGAAAGGTTAAAATCTCTCCAAGCGAAATGCAAATCATACTTATAACCAAAATTCCCGCCCATATATTAATGAGTAATAAAAAGAAACTCAAAGCCATAATAAATGATCCAAGAATAATAATTTTAATTTTAGCAAATCCTTTTCGTTCCATAAAACCAACCGTTGGCATTTCTAAAGCAAAAATTAAGAGACCATTTAAAGTCATCAATAATCCCGTTTGAAATTCACTCAAACCAAATTTCTCATTATGATATAAAGGTAAAGTTGTAAACAATTGAAAGAAAATCATTGCAGTTATAAAACTCACAAATAAGAAAACCCAGAAAATACGATCATGAAAAACTGATTTTATTTCGGCTGAAATTTCCATTTTATCTCCGTGATTTACTTTTTTCTTTTCCTTAACCAATAAAGCAAAAATAGTAATCGAAATAATACAGGACGCTCCATCAACCCAAAAAAGTCCTTGGTAACCAATTCCCATAATAATTAAACCACCTAAAGCGGGTCCGGCAGCAAAACCTAAATTTACAGCCAAACGCACTAAAGTTAATGCACGTGTACGGTTTTCGGGTTTTGCATAAGCTCCCAACGAAACAAACATCGCCGGTCTAAACATGTCAGCAATAGTCATTAAAACAAACATGGCAATGCATAAAGCCCAAAACGTTGTAATATATTGTACAAGAAAAAGTGAAACTCCGCTTGTAAATAAACTAAAAATCATGATTTTATAAAACCCAATTTTATCAGATAATTTTCCGCCAAGCCAGGAACCCAGCATAGAACCCAAACCAAACGAAACCATAATCCATCCAACCTGATTATAGCTAAAATGAAGATCTTCCTTTAAATATTTAGACAAAAAAGGAAGCACCATTGTGCCCGCACGATTGATAAAAGTGACAAGGGTAAGTATCCAAATTTCTCTTGAAAATCCTCTGAAATTATTGATGTAATGGTTAAAAGCAGTTTTGAGCATTATAAATATGTATTTGCAACAAAGTTAGAAAACTTTGTCACTAAGTGCGGTTGGTGCTTTGTTACTTTTAAACTATTTTTGCTTAAAATTTCAAAGATGAAAAATGTAATTGCTTTTTTAGTATTGTTACTCGTTAATTTTTGTTTCGGTCAGAAGAAATTTGACAAAAGCGAAACAGAAAAATTTCAGAAAACAATAAACTCAGAATATGCTGATCCTAAGACAAGTCCGTTGATGGAAGAAGATTTAAAGACCTTCAAAGCTTTAGATTTTTATCCCATTAATGGAAAATATTTTGTGAATGCAAAGTTTGTAAAAGCAAAGAATGAAAAAGTCTTTGAAATGAAAACTACAGGAACAAGGACTCCAAAATACATCAAATACGGTACTTTATTTTTTACTATAGACGGCGTTGCCTTGCAATTGAACGTTTATAGAAACATTGAACTTTCAAAAACAAAAGAATACAAAGATCATTTATTTCTGCCATTTTCAGACTTAACAAGCGGAAAAGAAAGTTATATTGGAGGAAGATATATTGATTTAAAAATTCCGAAAGGAAATACAATTGCAGTCGATTTTAATCAGGCTTATAATCCGTATTGTGCTTATAATCATAAGTATTCATGTCCGCTTGTTCCTTTAGAGAATGATTTAAAAGTAGAAATTAAAGCCGGAGTTAAAACATTTCATTAATGGAATTTTTTAATTTTCATACCCATCAATTTACGAGTCAATCAGATATTCTGGAATTGGTCAATCAATATCCGCAAGAATTTGATGCTTCGATTCCTTTTTATTCTATCGGGATTCATCCCTGGCACATTAAGGAAGATCGAATTGATGAAGATTTGAGAATTATAGAAGAAAAATTGCAGACTAAAAATTGTCTCGCTATTGGCGAATGTGGTTTAGATAAACGCATAGAAATTTCGTTAGAGCAACAAATTATAGTTTTTGAAAAACAATTGGCTTTGGCCGAAAAATATAAAAAACCTGTTGTAATTCATTGTGTTGCCGCTTTTCAGGAAATTATTGCAATTAAAAAGAAAATGAAAATTTCTGTTCCGATGATTATGCATGGTTTTTCAAAAAAAAGCCAAATTGCAGATCAGCTTATTACGGCGGGATTTTATCTTTCGTTTGGAAAATATTTATTGAAAAACCCTGAATTGAAAACGGTTTTTGAACAAATTCCAAATAATCGATTTTTTCTTGAAACCGATACAATCGAAGAAAATATAAAACAGGTTTATGATCTGGCAGCAGCATATAAAAACATAACAATCAAAGAATTACAAGATATTATTTCAGGTAATTTTAAAGAAGTGTTTGAAAAATAAAATGTAAAAAGTGAAAAGTGAAAAGTGAAAAGTGAAAAGTGAAAAGTGAAAAGTGAAAAGTGAAAGGTTAGATTAGGAACCTGAAACCTGAAACTTGAAACATGAAACTTGAAACCTGAAACTTGAAACAAAATAAAAAAAATTAAACAAAAGATTATATGGCAGAGTGGACGGAAAGAGCCGAGCTTTTATTTACAAAAGAAGGATTAGAGAACTTGAAAAACGCAAATGTTTTAGTAGTTGGTTTAGGCGGAGTTGGATCATTTGCAGCTGAATTTTTGGCTAGGGCAGGAGTAGGAAACATGACAATTGTAGATGGTGATGTGGTTGATATAACCAATATTAACAGACAATTGCCGGCATTGCATTCAACAGTTGGCGAACCAAAAATAAAAATCGTTGGCGATCGTTTGATGGATATTAATCCGGAATTAAAACTGACTCGTGTTCAGGAATTTTTGTCTCCGGAACGTGCTTTTGAAATTGTTTCTCCAGAGTTTGATTATGTTTTGGATTGTATTGACAGCATAACGCCAAAATTAAATTTGATTATTGGTGCAAAACGCAAAAGAGTTAAGATTATAAGCAGCATGGGCGCCGGTGGAAAAATGCTGGCTTCGAAAGTCAAAGTGAGCGATATTTCTAAAACCATCAATTGTTACTTTTCTAAAGCCATTAGAAAACGTTTAAAAGAGGTAAAAATTAATAAATTGAAAGTGGTTTTTTCTTCTGAAATTCAAGACGAAAAAAGCTTAAAATTAACTGACGGAAAAAATTTCAAAAAGTCATTCTACGGAACAAACAGTTATATGCCGGGCTTATTCGGTCTTCACGCTGCCGAAACTGTGATTAGGCATTTGCTTGTTAAAAGTCGCTAATAGATGTTTCAGGTTTCAGGTTTTGTTTGTTTCAGGTTCTGGAACCACTAAACTTTGTCAAAGTTACCACACAGAAAACCTGAAACCTGAAACCTGAAACCTGAAACAAAAAAAACTTAGCAACTTAGAATCTCAGAACCTTTGAACCTTAAAAAAAATGATTAAAACAGTAATATTTGATATGGATGGCGTAATTGTCGACACAGAACCCGTTCATCGTTATGCGTATTATAAACAATTTACAGAATTGAATATCGAAGTAACGGAAGAAATGTATACTTCGTTTACGGGATTTTCAACCCGAAATACGTTTCAAACTTTGAAAGGATTTTTCCCGACAATTGAACATGAAGTTGAAGATTTGATTCAAAGAAAAAGAAATATTTTTAATGATGCTTTTGATACCAAAGAAGATTTATATCTCTTAGAAGGCGTTGAAGATTTAATTAAGGATTTGTACGCGAACGGAATACAATTAATTTTAGCATCTTCGGCATCAAAAGTAACGATTGATCGTGTGTTTACAAGATTTAATTTGCATTCTTATTTTACTGATATTGTAAGCGGTGAAGATTTTCCGCAATCAAAACCTAATCCCGCCATTTTTCTACATGCTGCGTCTTTATCTGTAGCACCGGCAGAAAATTGTATCGTGATTGAGGATAGTACAAATGGTGTAAAAGCAGCAAAAGCAGCAAACTTGTTTTGTGTGGGTTATAATAGTCATCATTCTAAAATGCAGGATTTATCACAAGCAGATTTAATAATCAACCATTTTAATGAATTGAATGCGCAAAAAATATCACAGTTGGGTGTCTGAATTATATAAAATTTAACATTTGTACCTGATTGAATTTGTAAATTTGAACAAAACAAAATAAACTCACGAAATGAAAAAACTACTTATTGCATTGGCCATAATTTTGGCTCCTTTTGCTACAGAAGCACAAATAAAAACACCACAAGCGAGCCCGAAAGGTTATATCAAACAAACTGTTGGATTAACTGATGTTGAAGTTACGTATTCAAGACCAGGAGCGAGAGGCAGAGCTGTATTTGGTAATTTAGTTCCGTTTGGTAAATTATGGAGAACGGGAGCTAACGAAAATACTATTATTAATTTTAGTGATGATGTTGTTATTGATGGCAAAACATTGAAAAAAGGGAAATATGCAATTTATACAATTCCTAAAATCGAAAGCTGGGAAGTAATTTTTTACCTTTCTACAGACAATTGGGGATTACCTGAAACATGGAATGAGTCTTATGTTGTTTTAAGAACTACTGTAAAAGAAGATGCTTTACCAACTCCTGTTGAAACATTTACAATTGGAATTAACGGATTAGATCCAAATTTTGGTTATTTAGAAATGGCTTGGGAAAACTCTCATGTAGCGTTGAAATTTGAAGTTCCAACGGCGAAAAATGCAGTTGCAAGTATCGAAAAAACATTGGCAGGACCAACAGCAAATGATTATTTTGCGGCGTCTCAATATTTATTTCAATCAAATGGAAATATCGAAACAGCAAGAACGTATGTAGATAAATCGTTAGATATGAGTACTGAAAAACCGTATTTTATTCTAAGATTAAAATCATTAATCCAAGCTAAACAAGGCGATAAAAAAGGCGCAATCGAAACTGCAAAAGCTTCATTGGCAGCTGCTGAAACGGCTAATAATCAGGATTACGTAAAATTAAATAAAGACAGTATTGCGGAGTGGAGCAGATAATAATTCTTTGAATTATTAAATTTCAATTAGCGAAACTCAAATAAAAAATCCAAATTCCAAAGTTAAAACTTTTGAGATTTGGATTTTTTTTTGGTTTATATGTTTGTCAATTAGAAACTTGAAACCTGAAACAAAACAAAACCTGAAACAAAAAAATTAGTTCATACTCGGAGATTCCGGAATTTTAATGGTTCTTTTGGTTTTCTTGGCGATTAATAAATAAAAAGTAATTCCGCCTAAAATAATAAGTAAAGCAATCTCAAGTTGTCCCAGGCTATTATTGTCATTATACATAGCATTTGCGCTGGCTAATTTTGCTTTTCCTTCTGTAATTTGAATTTGAGACAATTGGTCTAAAATTTTTAAAGCTTTTTCACTGGATTGTGTGATTTGAGTCCAGTTTTTATTTTGTGTTTCTTTGTCAATTGCCACACATGCAGTTAAAAGATTCTGAAAAAATATTCTTTCTGTTGGTGTTAAAACAGTTTTTGCGTATAAATCATCTATAGAATGAATTACTTTTAGTTTGCTGAAAATTTCATCTGTTTTAATTGTATCGCTCAAGTTTAATTTTTCGGCTTCGGTTTTTATAAAGTGAAGTTCTTTTGAATACTGAAAAATATAGTGCGCTACAACAAGACGATCTTTATAAATCGCATTGATATTTTCATTTACTTTTCTGGAATTTTGAAGTGTATTAAAATTGGTAAGAATAATAATCAGCATCACAATCAGCAAAATGAAAGCAGCTTTGGTTTTATTGCTGTAATTATTTAAATCTTTCATTTTCATATTTTTTTTAAACTAATTATCTAATCAAAAATACGGATTTTTGAGTGAAATCTGACAATTTAGTATCAAGGAGGATTTAAACAAGACGAAATGGAATTCAGATTGTATTGTTTACGTGTTTTATTATCAGTTAATTCTAAATTTTTAATTATTGTTTTATAATTCTTCTATTATCTTTTTCTCTTTAAAAAACAAAACCTGCATTAACAAAGACAATATAATAGTCAGCATAGCGCCAATAAAATTCAGCCATAAATACCCCAATTTTTCCTGACTGTAAATCAAGAAATAATAAATGATAAAAATGGTTGTCTGGCTTATTACAGCACTACAAAACATTGCTTTTGCCTTAACACGGTGAAGATAAAAACCAACAAGAAATATTCCTAAAACAGTTCCGTAAAATATGGAACCAATAATGTTTACTAATTGAATTAAATTTTCAAACAAAGTACCAACGCAGGCAAAAAGTATCGCTACGATTCCCCAGAAAAGCGTGAAAAACTTCGTCGCATTTAAATAATGTTTCTCTGATTTTTCGGTTTTTAAATTTCGTTTGTAAATATCAATTGCCGTTGTCGAAGCCAAAGCATTTAATCCCGAAGCGGTTGATGACATTGCTGCCGAAAGAATTACAGCCAATAATAAACCTATTAAACCTTTTGGCAAATAATGAAGGATAAAATGGAAAAACACATAATCTTTATCATTTGTTTCGCTATTGCTGTCGGCTTTTAAAATAATTTCTTTGGCGCGATCACGTAAATCCTTTTCCTTATTGGATATTGTTACCAGTTCTTTTCTTAAAATCGGATTGTCATAATCCTGATTTAACTGATCAATATACAATAAGTTAATCACTTTTTTATCTTCTGAAAGTGTACTTAATTTTTTTTCTAAAGCGTGATATTCTTCTTTAAAAGCAGATTTTTCAATGACAATTTTATTATTCGGATTAAAATTTAACGGTACCGGATTGAACTGAAAAAATACAAATACCATAACTCCCGTTAACAAAATAAAGAACTGCATCGGAACTTTTAAAAGTCCGTTCATGATTAATCCCATTTGACTTTCACGAATAGATTTTCCGGATAAATAACGTCCAACCTGCGATTGATCTGTTCCAAAATAGGCGAGGGCTAAGAAAAAACCTCCGGTAATTCCGCTCCAAAAAGTGTACTTTTCTTCGGGATTAAAAGAGAAATCAACAATATTCATTTTATCATTGGCGCCCGCAATATGCAGCGCACTCGTAAAAGTCATATCGTTTGGTAAATAATGCAAAATCAGAAAAAATGTAATGAACATACCGGACATAATCACAAACATTTGCTGTTTCTGTGTTACGTTTACGGCTTTTGTTCCGCCCGAAAAAGTATAAATAATAACCAGAACACCAATAATAATGTTCATACCTGTTAAATTCCAGCCTAAAAGAGCCGATAAAATAATGGCAGGAGCATAAATGGTAAGTCCGGTTCCTAAACCTCTCTGAACCAAAAATAAAATAGCGGCAAGAGAACGTGTTTTTAAATCGAATCTCTTTTCGAGGAATTCATAGGCCGTAAAGACTTTGTTTTTATGATATAACGGAATGAATGTCAAACAAATAACCACCATTGCAATTGGCAGTCCAAAATAAAATTGTACAAAACCCATTCCGTCGTGATACGCTTGTCCGGGAGTCGACAAAAAAGTAATTGCACTGGCTTGTGTTGCCATTACTGAAAGCCCAACAGTATACCAGGGAGTTTCGTTGTTGCCTAAAATAAAATCTTCGACGTTTTTACTTCCTTTGGTTTTCCATGAGCCATAACCAACAATAAATAAAAGCGTAACAATCAGTACGATCCAATCAAATAATTGCATAGGTTATGAGTATAATTGCATGATTAAGAAAAAAATCACAATATAAATTGCGTTGGCTACCAAAACATAAGTGTAGCTTTTTTTCCAGTTTTTTGTTTTTTTAGCTTCCATATTCTGAAATATTTATTTTTTTAATTCTTGTTTAGGAGCTTCGATTGGCTGTTTTAGCGAGATAATATTCGAAAGCAATCTGTATGCTCCGGCAACACCTTCGGGTAGTTCTCGAAAAAAGCTTAAACCGGTGTAAATGTAATATCCTTTTCCATAAGGAGCTACTAATAATGCACCATCTTTGGCAGATTCGCCTTTATCATGTGATGATATAATAGGAGTGAAGGCTGCATCGTATTCGTTTGGATAATACAAACCTTGTTCTTGCGTCCAGCCTTCAAAATCTTTTGTAGTAATTTTATTAGGCGTATTTAAAACCGGATGATTTGGTGCCAGAAAAGTAACTTTTGCATTTTCTTCGGTTACACGATCATTTGATATTTTTAAAGGATACGGTGCAATTTGATCGGTTACGGTTTTGCCAAAAGTATTGTACTGAACAATCATGTTTTTACCGCCTTTTACAAAATCAAAAAGTATTTTTTGTTTGTTTGCCAATGCATTTACGGTATTGTAAGCACGAATTCCTGTAATTACAGTACTGAACGAATCCAGTTTTTCTGGCGTAATTTCTTCGGGTTTTACAATGGTTACTTTATAACCCATTTGTGCCAAACTCTCAGGAACTTCGTCTCCGGCGCCCATAATGTAGGCAATTGCGTCGCCGGAAGTTTTTAAATCTATTCGAATACATTTTGATTCGGCTGATTTTAAAACCATTTGTTTGGTAATATGATTGAAATCAATAATAATCTGATCTTTATCAAAACGTTTATTATCAACAATTGCAACACTTTTTGCAACGGCTTCTTCCGGTAATGTTGGCGGCGTTACTTCGAAATAAAAAGTTTGCTCATTTCCTTTTTTCGCTAAATTAAACGGAATTTCTTTTGGAGAAACTGCCCAGCTTTTAGGCAATTCAAGCTGCAAATTTCCTTTTATATCATCTTTTCCTGCGCGAACTTTTACGGGAATCATTTTGCTTTTTGTGCTTCCAAAAAGCAACACTTTTTCTAAAATTGAAGTTGTTACTTCGGGAACGATATCGAGAAAATTATACATTTCGCCTTTTACCCCATCGTTATATTTGTAAACAACAATGCGTTCAAACGGAATTTCAACGCCATTTATTTTTACATTAAAAACAACTTTTACTTCTCTGATAATATCCGGAATTCCAATGTTTTCCTGATTTGAAACGGTATACATTCCAACACTTGCTTTTTCTTTTAGCCAATACGGCTGCGTATATTCAATCGTATTTGGAAGCTGAATCTGAAGGTTTATTTTTTGATCGTTGTTATTTTGTAAAGTGGCGTTTTGAACTGTAGTTTTATTATCCGGCAATGTCGTAACGCTTGTTAACTGCATTTCAACAGCGCATCTGTTTATGACTTCAAGGTTTAATTTTACAGTACTTCCCGGAGTTGCTTCCTGTTCGCTTGCAACGGCTTCAAGATAAAGTCCGGAGCATGAGGCAATAATGTTTTTTATGGCAGTCGATTTTAATGTCTTCCAATGGCTATCATCTAAAGTCTGAATCATCGAATATGCTTTTACTAAATCTGGAATACTTGCCGATGGATTGCTAAAATTATAGTTTGCAATAATCTTTGAAATTAATTCACCAACAGGTTTTCCGTTTTTAACACGATTCCAGCTCGTGTCGATTCCGTCAAATAAATCATCGCGATCTTTGGGATTTTCTCCATTAATAAGCTCCAGATATTCTGTTTCATTGCCACGAACGCCCGTACTTCCAAAACCTTGCGATTGATGGCGGCTTCGGCTTAAAGCAGCAATTTCCTGATTTGATTTTCCAATTCCTGTATAATAAACTCCGGTTTCCAGTTTTGTAAACTTTGATTTATTGGCTGCATCAAATTTTTCCTGACTTCCGTAAAACCACCATGACGGATTAAAAAACAGGCGTTTTACCTGCCAGGGCGCAACATATTTTAATTGTTCAGGATAAATTTTAGGATCATTTGTTAATTTAAAACTTTCCACACTCAACATTGCCGATGATGTATGATGTCCGTGTGTGGTTCCCGGCGAGCGATGGTCGAATCGATTGATAATTACATCCGGTTGAAATTTTCTAATTGTCCAGACAACATCTGCAAGAACTTTGTCTTTATCCCAAATTTGTAATGTTTCATCCGGATTTTTAGAGAAACCAAAATCATTGGCACGCGAAAAAAACTGTTCTCCGCCGTCTATTTTTCGGGCTTCTATCAATTCCTGAGTTCTTATAACACCCAATAATTCACGCAATTGCGGTCCAATCAGGTTTTGTCCGCCATCGCCACGAGTTAATGACAAATATCCTGTTCTGGCATTCATTTCATTTGCCATATAGGAGATTAAACGGGTATTTTCGTCATCTGGATGTGCCGCAATATAAAGCACTGATCCCAGGAAATTTAGTTTCTTGATTTGATTATAAATTTCTACAGAACTTGGTTTTTGTGGTTGTTGTGCAAAAGAAATAGAAATTCCCGTAAAAAAAAGCAGAAGAATTAGTAACTGAATTTTTCGCATAGCGTATCGTTGGTGTTTTTTTAAAGTGCCTCAAAAATACTAATTATATTTTTGAAGATTATTTAAACGAAATGTTAATGTTGAATTTTATACATAATTGCCAATAAAAAAAGAGCATCAGTTTTGATGCTCTTATTGGTAATTTATCTTCTTCCATGTCCGTGGTGGTCATCATGGTGATCGTTATGATGGTCATCACGATCATGTCTATCATGTTTATCATGATTTCTGTTATCGTTGTGTTTGTAGTTTCTATGCTCATTATAACCATAAACCGGTCTTGGTCTGTATGGTCTTTGTTGCGCACCGTGGTATCCTTTATAATAGGTTACTCTGTGTCTGTCAAAATAAGTATAAGGAGTTCTGCCGTGATAGTCATTCAAAACTACTTTATATCCATTGTACAAATCATAATTACGATATTGTCTTGGTAAACGCGTTGTTCTAACCCATCTTCCGCCTCCAAAATAAATAAATTGTGAAGCTCTAACATCATAATATGCTTCAATATCCGGCAAATAATAATATTCCATTTCAGCGTAACCAGATGGTCCCCAAGCTGGTGGTGTTCCAATATTTACGTTTACTGATACTTGGGCTTGTGTGGCACTTGCAACCAAAAGAAATAATCCTGCGATTGCTATTTTAATTGTTTTCATTTTTTTTAGTTTTTATGTTAATCGTAATCCTATTTACCGATATTCATATATTGTGCCAAAAATAAAAACCAAATGTATTTTGACGAATAAAGTATGCGCTTCGTCGATGTTTAAGCCTTACTGTGTGTGGAATTGTCTAATTTTTAAATATTTACGAAAACTTTAAAAATTTCATTTTTTTTGATTTTTTTATGCAGAAACAAGACAGCAATTTTTCTTTTAAAAAGACTATTTGTATTCTACAATTCTTGGTTTTGCCAGCTCAAAATTTTGTAAACCAAAATCTGAAGTTTCAACTGTATTGGTTTTGAATACGTTATCTCCCTGTAGTGGAATACTTGGATAGTATGACAAGGATAATTGAAAGGAACTGAATACCAAATAGTCATTACTGATCAATAAACCCAAAGTGATTTTAGAATAGGCTTTATTATTAAACATAGCATCATTTTGACTTCCTAACACAGCAATCGAATAATTAAAAAACGGATTCATACGAAATCCCCATAAAGCATGCGGAGAATAGGTTTGCGTTTGCAATGATAAAACCGCTTTGCTGGTTCCGTACAACGCTGTATTAAAACCTGCAAGACCATTTTGTTCGTTTATATTAAGTTCATCGCCAATAATTTCTTCACGATTTATACCCAAAACAAATTTAGGATTCACGAATTGTCTTAATTTCCAGTTTCCGATCGTATATAATTTTGTAAAATAATTAGATTCGAATAAAAAAGATGTCTGATATGTTTTTGACTGATGAAAGTAAGTTCCGGCTTCAAAATTGGTACTTAAAAATCCCCAGTCATAATAATTTCCAAAAGAAAACTGAGCGCCCGCATAAGGCCGCCAATATTTATTTTTGTATTGATAACCGAGCGTTATACCATAAATTCTTCCAATAGGTACGTCTTCTGTCACGCCATTTCTAAAAATATAACTGTCTTTGACGAATTTTCGGGTATTAATTCCAATTCCGCTTAAAAGAAGTTTTTCATCAGAATAAAAATGTGTCGGATCATATAAATCGGATGGACTTTCTGTGTAATCTAAATTTAAAAATCGTGCCGATACTATTAAATTCGTAATTCCATTATTATCATCTTCAAAAACTTTTGTGGCTTTTCCTACCCAAAAATCCTGAACATTATTTTTAAAAGACTGAAAAGCGTATGTTGTATCCGGCAAAGGCGCTTGTAGCGTATCTTTTCTATAATTTTGTGCAAAATACATTCCGCCCGCCCATTTAGTCAACGGAGAATAAAAGGCTCTTTCAATATTAATACTTTTGCTGTAATTGTTATCCAGATCCATATTATATTTAAGCGTTGTACCTATATACGTATTTTTAATATTAGGTACAGTATACGTAATATCATTACCATTTTGACCATCTTCAAAACGATTTGTAAAACGGTATTCAAGCTGTTGCCCGGATCCAAAAAAATCTTTTTCCTTAAATCCAACCGAAACACGATTGCCTGATATTGAAAATCTGGGAATTGTACTCCAAGAATCTAAAACCCGAATGGTAACATCTACAGAATCTGATGCCGGACTGGCCAATTTTTTTGTAATTCTTACTGCCGACACGTATCGCTGCGAACGTATAAGACGCTCAGATTCCTGTACTTTATAAGAATCGTACGGAGCATTTCGTTTAAACAGTAATAAATTATAAATCGCTATTTTTTTTGTTTTAAGATGAAGTTTATTACCCGTTCTTTCGCCCCAGTTTCTTGGCATTGTTGTAGTATCTGCTATCGAATGTCCAAACGGATCGAGGGTTACTACATTAATTTTTCTGATAATTTTACCATCGTAACGCGTACTGTCTCTATCCAAAATTATGGCTTCTCTCTTTTTAGGTCTATTGGCTCTAAAAAGTAATTTGTGCAGGGTTTTGGTAAAATTATTTTTTTTAGAATAGTTCCGAATTTTATTATACACTTCGGTACTATCTTTTTTAGGCTCTTTTTTTTGTTTATCTACCTGCGCGCAAATGCTCTGCATGAAGAGGCATAATGTAATAGAAATTATTATTTTTAAGTTGCGGTGCATTAAATAATTTTTGGCTTTGTACAGGTAGTTTTTTACATGAAATATAAGATAAATATGACTCATATTTTTTAAATCGATTAATTATTAACTTTTTCGATTTTTAATTTTCGTATTCTCCACGTAAACTTTTTAGGCATATGATTTCCCATTAAATAACCCCAGGGTTCTAAAGATTCAATTCTTTCAAAAATAATTTTCAGAATCGCCAAAAGCGGAATTGCCAAAAACATTCCTGAAATTCCCGCAGCGGCACCGCCAATAATAATTCCCATAATGGATACAAAAGCATTAATTTCTACTTTAGAATTAATAATTAAGGGCACAAGTAAATTATTATCAATCAATTGTACGATCACATTAACAATTAAAATGCTTAAAAACACTGATGTTTCCGGTGTTCCGGATAAAGAAGCTAAAAGAGTTATAATACCCGCAATTGTAATACCTATATAAGGAATCAGGTTTAAAATTCCGGTTATTAATCCTAAAAGAATAAAATATTTCACCCCTACAATCCAAAGTCCTAAACGGTCAGGACTGAAACTACAATCATTTCGATTAATAAACTAACGATGTAATTGTTTATAGAAACTCGTATTTGTCCCAATATATCTTTTAATGCAGGATGATTTTCCTTGCTGATTAATTTTGCCAGAAAAAGAATAAAATGATCTTTATAAAGCAAAAACAGAAACGTATAAATGGGGATAATAGTACAATCTAAAAGTAAATCTGTTATGGATAATATGGCAGAACCTAAAGTAACGGCACCACTATTTTTTACAGAATCTTTGGTAACTGTATCAAGGTATTTTTTTTGTTCGCCAATACTAATATGAAAATTCTCTTTTACAAATTTATGAATCTCGGTTATAAAAGTATTTGTGTTCTTTTTTATAGTATCAAAATCGTTGGCAATATCTTTAACCTCGTAGGATATAAAAATTAATATACCAATAATAGTGGCGGCAAATATTAAAACGCAGGTAATCGCTGCGAGATGCCGCGGAAATTTAAGTCTGACATTTAAAAGTGTAAAAAGCGGGAGTAATAAAACGGCAAATAAAAAGGCCATCAAAACGGGTGTAATGATATCTTTTCCGATACAAAAAATAAATGCAAAGCAAAGTAAGCTTATAAGAATAAAGGAAAGTTTAGCATAAAATGGCAATTTTATAGTTCGAATCATGGTACTGAAATTAGGTTTAGATAAACAAAATTCCTATTTTATTCGAAATATACTGTTGTAGGTTTCCTCTATTACTTTACAAGATTCCCATTACAAATTTTAATCAAAAAACTCTTTTTCTTCATAATGTGAAGGCATAATCGAAATTCCTTTTTGCAATAATAAATTGTTTGGATAAATGATTTTTTCGCCGTCTTTGGTTTTTAAATTAACATGAAAAGCGCTGATGTCTTCAATTTCAGCTTCGATGGGAAAATCTTTATCATGAATTTTAATAGTATCACCAATTCTAAAAGGAAACGAAAAAAACAAAATCATTCCAGAAGTAATATTGCTCAAAATCGACCATTGTGCAAACATAGCCACACCAATTACAGTTGCAATTGACGAAACAGTAATGAAAATATCTTTGGTATCAACTCCCCAAATTACAACCAGACTAATGGTTACCAATATATTCATTAAGACATGAATGTATTTTATAACTAAATTAGTGCGATGTTCCAGCAATTGGCTTGAATGCGCAAAACGACGAATTAATTTTGCAATTATAACACGTAAAGCAATTAAAGTCAAAAGAAGAATTATGGTGGATGCTATTTCCTGGCTATATTCTTTGAAAGAAAACATAAATAAAATTTTACACTAAAGTACTCAAATATTCATAAACTTTAGCTGTTGGCAAACCCATGACATTGGTATAAGAACCTTCTACTTTTGCAACTGCCATAAAACCAAACCATTCCTGAATGCCATAAGCACCTGCTTTATCATAAGGTTTGTAGTTTTCGATGTAATATAAAATAGCTTCATCAGACAAGTCATTGAAAGTTACTTTTGTAATATCGTTCAAAAGAGTAGAAGAAGTATCTGTTTTAAAACAAACGGACGTAATTACTTCATGAGTTGTATTCGACATTGATTTAATCATTTCAAAAGCTTCCTGAGCACTTTTTGGTTTTCCCAAAGCTTTATTTTGATGCCATACAATTGTGTCGCTGGTTACTAAAATTTCGTTTGGTTTTAGTTCGCCTTCAAAAGCACCGGCTTTTAATTCAGCCAGATAATCAGTAATTTCAACCGCTTTTAATTCCGGCGGATAAATTTCTTCAATATCTTTCAGTCTAATTTCGAAATCCAGATCCAGATCTTTAAAAAATTGTTGTCTGCGCGGTGATCCCGAAGCCAGAATCAAACTATATTTTTTTAATTTTTCTTTAAGCATTGTACTTGATATTTAAGGTAATAACCAAAATAGATAAAATTCCGAAAAGTAATATCAGTTTTAAAACGGTACTCAAATGATGAAAGTCTTTTTGTGATTTTGCGGTAAAAATTTTTACAATAAAATATAAAAGCGGTGCCAAAACAAAAGCAAAAGCATATAAGGTAACGATATACAAATTGTTTTCAAGAAAGTATTTATCGATGTAAAGCAAACATAATATAAACGGAATAATCGCAAATCCCAGAACTATTTTTGTAGTTCTGCTTTTTCCAATCGCAATTGGCAAAGTATTCATTCCCTGATTATAATCGCCATCTACATCTTCGATATCCTTCACTATTTCACGAATAAAATTAATCATAAAAGCAAATAAAGCGTAATCAATTAATATTGAAAACATACTTGCCATTTGCGCCTGATTCTCTGCATTTGTAGCCGGAAAAAGATCAAAAACACCAATAACTATAACGCTAAATGATAGTATTGCAGCGACTACAAAATTTCCTAAAATCATGATTTGCTTTAGGTTTGTAGAATAAAAATAAAGCACCGATGCGATGAATATAGAAATTACAGCAAACGTTGGTCTCATGATCACATTTGATAAATAACAGCCAATCGCAACGCCGGTGATATTTAATGCGATATAAATATTGTAACCTCTGGTTTCAGAAATTCCTTTTCCAATTACAACATTATTGGGTTTATTAATGGTATCCGTTGCAACGTCAAGAATATTGTTAATTACATATCCGGCTGCAGCCAATAAAACAGTACTTAAAACCAATAATCCGTATTGCCAGTCGGCGAGAGCCAAAGGAATATCCTGTTGTTTTAAAAAAGCATAACGAAATAAAAGCTGCATAAAAGCCAGCATTAAAAGGTTTTGGTAACGAATGAGTTTGAGGTATTTCATTTTTTTTGAAGGTTCTAAGGTTCAGAGGGGCAAAGGGACAAAGATTTTTAGACTTACGAATTAATAATTAACAATTAACAATTAACAATTCATAATTCATAATTATCTTAATCATGTTTCCCGTTAAAATATTCCATCCATTTTCCCTGCACTTTCATTACTTGTTCGATTACGTCTCTTGCAGCACCTTTTCCGCCTTTTACGTGCGAAATATAGCGGCAAATATTTTTAATTTCAGGGCTTGCATCTTGCGGACAAGTTGGTAATCCTACTAATTTCATAACATGAAAATCAGGAATATCATCACCCATATATAATACTTGCTCTGGTTTTATGTTGTAAAGATCAGTATATTTCTTAAAAGTTTCAACTTTATCAGGAGTTCCTAAATGAATATCGGTGATGCCTAAATTTTGAAGTCTAACGCGCACGCCTTCATTGCTTCCGCCAGAAATAATACAAACATTAAAGCCGCTTTCAACAGCCGCTTTCATCGCATAACCGTCACGAATATTCATCGTGCGAAGAATTTCTCCTTCATTGGTTACAAAAACAGAACTGTCTGTAAGTACGCCATCAACATCAAAAACAAATGTTGTGATGTCGTTCATTATTTCTTTATAATTCTTTGCCATTATTTTGTATAGATTGTGTTAGTATTTTATAGATGTTTTTTTGATTTTTATTCGTTAAATACTTCAAATGTGCCTCAATTGTAGTCGAATCATTCCGTTTTGCAGGACCGGTTTGGGCATCAACTGGATTTAATGTATTTATTTTATCAGCGGTTTCCTGAATTAAAGGTTTTAAAATTTCGAAAGGAACCTGATTTTCTTCGCAAATTTCCTGACCAATCTGATATAAATGATTGGTGAAATTGTTTACAAAAACCGCTGCAACATGAAGTGCTTTGCGCTGCTCTGAATTTATTGGAAAAACTGCTTTTGAAATGCTTTTTGCCACTGTATCTAAAACACGAAAATCAAATGTATTTTCAGATTCCACACAAATCGGAATTATTGAAAAATCAACATCTTTGTTTTTAGAAAAAGTTTGCAGGGGATAAAAAACACCTTTTCGGTTTTTTGCATCTAAAGTATCAATTGAAGCCGCTCCTGAAGTATGAACAACAAGCTGATTGTTGAAAGGTAATTGTGCTGAAACTTCGGCGATTGCGTTATCACTAACGGCGATAATATATAAATCTGCCTCTTTTAAGTCCTCGAAATCGCTTGTAATTTTATCAAATTCAATTACACCACTTAAAGTTTCTTTTTTTCGGGAAAACACTTGTACAATTTCGATAGCTTCACTTTTGGCGAAAGCTTTTATCAAATGCTGTGCGACATTTCCGGAACCAATTAACGTTATTTTAATCATAACGCAAAATTAGCATTATTTTTTTTAAAGTAGATTGCTTTTGGTTTGAGTGATAATTTTTTTTAAAACATACTAATGCAATATTAGTAAGATAAATTGCGTAAATAATAATAGATAATATTTTGATATGATTATTTTTACGAAAATTTTAATCGAAAAAATACTTTTAATGAAAAAACATCTTGCAATACTTGCTACACTATTTTTTACAATAACAGGATTGGCCCAACAAATTGGTGACGGATATGCTCCAATGATAAATGACTTTGGTGGCTTGCTAAAATCAGGAGTATTTGGAGGTGTAAATCATACAGGTGGAGTTCCTGATTTATCTTATGGCGGACATCAGCATCTATTTGTAATTAGACACGCAAATTCAATTAATAATCATCAATTACAAATTGCTTCTTCATTTGCAGAAAATGACAGATTATTTTTTAGGAAAATAGTAAGTAGTGATTTAACACCCTTAAATCCAACCTGGATTGAAATTGCAACAAGAGGTGCAAACACTTTTAACGGAAGTCAAAGCATAAATGGGGATTTAATTGTTTCAAATTCAAGCCCTAAAAGTGCTCTTGAAGTTTTGGAAGTTAGCGATAGTAAACCACAAGGACAGACAGTACCAACTAAATCGGTACTTAAATTATCCAGAAGTGGAACGCTAAATTACTCCTATCCTGAAAATGCCGAATTTCGTATTGGACACGGTGGAGGAAGTGTGTATGGGAGTAAACTCGATTTGTATATAAACGGAGGTTCAAATACAAATTCTATACCCGATCAACATGTAATGACTTGGAATTACAATGGAAATGTAGGTATCGGAATTATAAATCCAAATAACAAATTAGACGTAAACGGAACAATTCATTCCAAAGAAGTAAAAGTAGATATGATTGGCTGGTCTGATTTTGTGTTAAAAAAGAATATAATTTGCCAACACTTGCAGAAGTTGAAAATCATATAAAAGAAAAAGGGCATTTAGAAAATATACCAAGCGAGGAAGAAGTACTTAAAAACGGAATTAATTTAGGTGAAATGAATGCAAAACTTTTACAAAAAATTGAAGAATTGACGTTGTATACAATTCAGCAATCAAAAGAAATTCAAGATTTAAAAGAAGAAAATAAATCTTTAAAGTTATTATCTGAAAGACTTGCGATACTAGAACAAAAACTCAAATAAAATCTAATTATATAAATAGCTCATTAATGAAAAAAATTACAACATTACTTCTTACATTATTTTCAGCAATATCAGGATCAGCCCAACAAATTGGTGATGGTTTAGCACCTGGCATAAGTAATTATACTGGGGCGATTAATTCAGGTGTATACAGCGGTTTCAATGCCATTGGCGGAATTCCTGATACAAGTCATACATGGAATCATCTTTTTGTGATTAGGCACGGAAATCCTAATAATGTGTTTCAATTCGAACTTGCTTCTTCATATACAGAAAATGATAGATTGTTTTTCAGAAAAACCAGTGGTGAACTAAATCCTGCATGGAATGAGTTGGCGACGAGAGGAACAAATACTTTTGCAGGAAATCAAATTGTGAATGGGAATTTAGTAGTCTCAAATTCAAGTCCAATAAGTGTTCTTGAAATTAATGAATTAAGTGATAGTAGACCACTAGAACAAACGGCTCCAACTAAATCGGTTCTTAAATTATCCAGAAATGGTACAGCAAATTACGCCTATCCTGAAAATGCTGAATTTCGTATAGGACATGGTGGACCTGGAATCTTTGGCAGTAAGCTTGATTTGTATATAAATGGAGGTGCAAATACAAATACGATACCTGATCAACATGCAATGACTTGGAATTACAATGGTAACGTTGGCATAGGCACAACAAATCCCAAAAATAAATTAGATGTAAAAGGTACAATACATTCTCAGGAAGTAAAAGTTGATATGGAAAACTGGTCTGATTTTGTCTTTAAAAAAGAATATAATTTGCCAACACTTGCAGAAGTTGAAAAGCACATCAATGAAAAAGGACATCTCGAAAATATTCCAAGTGAAGAAGAAGTACTTAAAAATGGCATTAATTTAGGAGAAATGAATTCAAAACTTTTACAAAAAATTGAAGAATTGACTCTTTATATGATTGAAATAAAAAAGGAGAATTTAGAGATGAAAAAAAGATTAGAAAAAATTGAGAATAAATAATTATGAAAAAAATATTATTACCACTATTTATTATGTGCATTTCTATCAACAATATTGATGCGCAAACAGCGACTTCTTTATCAATAAATGATACGAGGGGAATAAATGATTTACCAAATTTTGCTTCATATAGTGTTAGGGCTGATTTTAAACAAAGAAATGTTATTGGAGTTCCTGGTGAAGGATATTGGTCGACAAATTTAACTTTCTCACCTTGGGTTGATCATGATAACACAGGAGATAAGAATCATCAGCTAAATTTTAATAATGGGGGGATTTTTTATAGAAATGCATTTCCAACTGATGCACAATGGGGAGGATGGAAACAACTATTAATGACAAATGAAAATGGCAATGTAGGTATTGGGACATCAAATCCGTCTTCTTATGAACATGGAGGAAACAATAAGTTTTTAGAAATAAGTAATCCAAATACAAGCATACACTCTCAGTCTCATATTATTTTATCTTCGGGAGCAAATATTCCTGGTAGTTCTATAGGAACTATAACATGGGCATTACCAAATACAACTTCAAATTTTAAAGGCGCAGGTTTCGTAGCTATGAGAACAGAGGATAACTCGACAAGTTCAAGACCATCTGTAGCAATGGTTTTTGCTACAAGAGGTGCAGTAGGTGATTTTTGGAGTGAACAAATGCAAATTAGTGGTATTGGCAATGTAGGTATTGGTACATCAAATCCAAAAAATAAGCTAGATGTTAATGGTACAATCCATTCAAAAGAAGTTAAAGTTGATATGATTGGCTGGTCTGATTTTGTGTTTAAAAAAGAATATAATTTGCCAACACTTGCAGAAGTTGAAAAGCATATTAATGAGAAAGGGCATTTAGAAAATATTCCAAGCGAGGAAGAAGTATTTAAAAATGGCATTAATTTAGGAGAAATGAATGCAAAACTTTTACAAAAAATTGAAGAATTGACTCTTTATGTAATTGATCAAAACAAGAATATTCAAGGTTTGATGGAAGAAAATAAGAAGCAAAATGAAGAAATAATGGCTTTGAAAAAAAGTATATTATCTAAATAATCTCAAGAATAAAACCCAGCTTGATTAGTATTTAAACAAGCTGGGTTTTTCTTAATTTTTCTTCTATTAAAGTTTCACTGCTCCTTTAGAAACAGTTTCGCTAATTGTAGTTGTTTTAGAATAATCTGAATTCTTTGAAGAGATCAATTCTATTTTCTCACTTGCAGCGCCATCAATTGTAACGGCTTTTGGAGAAGTCGAGTTAAACTCTACATTTTTTAAAGACATATTCTTTCCGTTATAAATCTCAAATACGGTTGGACTTTCGATGTCTAATTTAGCATTTGTAATTTTGATTCCGCTTGCGTCGATAATCGAAAAACCTTTTTCGGCTTTTGCAGTTAAATTAGAAATTTCAATGTTTTGAAGATTCATTTCAGGCAAACCTTGTAAAAATACAGCTTGATATGCTCCGGCAATTGTAATGTTTTTGATCAAAATATTCTTGAATTGAGGCGTTTCCTCGTTTACCGGAACCACTTTTGTATTTATTTTATTTCCGCCTTCTGCCAAAGTTTCTGCAATAGATTTTCCTCCATAATACAAATCAAATGAAATAGCCTGCGACGGAATATCCGTCATATATATATCAGAAATAAAGATATTCTCAACAATTCCGCCACGTCCGCGATTACTTTTAAAACGTAATCCAACATCAGTTCCCATAAAAGTACAATTTGAAACGTGCAGGTTTTTTACACCTCCGGACATCTCACTTCCTACCGTTACGCCGCCGTGCCCGTGATAAACAATATTATTTCTTACGATAATATTTTCGCAGGGAATACCGCGATTACGACCATCTTTATCCTTTCCTGATTTAATACAAATCGCATCATCACCAACATCAAAACTAGAGTTTTCGATCAATACATTTTTGCACGATTCGACATCAAGACCGTCACCGTTTTGAGAAAACCAGGGATTTCGAACTGTTACATTTCGAACAATTAAATCTTCAACCATTAAAGGATGAATATTCCACGCCGGAGAATTTTGAAAAACAGGACCGTCAAAAAGTACTCTTTTACTATTTTGAATACTAACCATAACCGGACGAAGAAAATCATGAATGGCTTCAAATTCTTCCTTGGTTTTTAAATCAAGTCGCACATTTTGATCTGCTCCAACAGCAGCTTTCATAAAAGTTTCAGATGGATACCAACTGTCTTTTTTTTCATTTAAAACACCACCCGAAGCAACAAATTTTTTCCATTGACTTTCCGTTAGTTTACTTTTTTTAACTTGTCTCCAAACCTCTCCGGAACCATCCCAAACACCATTTCCGGTAAAAGCAATATTTTCCAGATTTTTACCGTAAATAGGAGAGATGCAACGCCATGTATTTAAACCTTCAAAACTGGTTTCTATAATAGGATAAAGACTTTTATCAGGCGAAAACTTGATTAATGCGCCTGTTTCTGCATGTAATTCGATATTGCTTTTTAAGATAATTGGTCCGGTAAGCCAGATTCCCGGCGGAATAATTACTTTTCCACCGCCTTTTTTTGATACGGCATCTATGGCATCGGCGAAAGCCTTTGTATTTAAAATATAACCGCCATTTACAGCACCAAAATCTTTTATGTTTACTGAATTATTTGGAATTTTTGGTTCCTGAACTTTGTTCATTTTAAATTCAATTCCGGCATAAGTTTCAGTAGATTTTGATTTTTGAGCCTGCATGTTTTCGGTGAAACAAGTTGCTAAAAACAGGGCAATAAAGCACAATAAGTTGATTGGTTTAGTTTTCATTTTAAATTATATGAGTGTGGTTATTAATAGTTGTAATTCTTATTTTGAAACACGATTTTTTATTAATAGTAAAATAAATGACTATTATAAAATATAAATTAAAAATGTAATCGATTACACAAATCTATAAAAAATAATTAGATTTAAAAAAGAAATGTTCTTCTTATTAAAACGGTATCGAGAGAGAATGTTATGAATTAGATATATAATTTTAAGATTTTTTTTTGGTTTTAATTAACAAATACCAAATATTGGAACTCAACATTTTTAAGTACTTTTGTGGCACTTTTATACAATGTAATTCCTCAGAAATGGATAAAAAAATATTCTCTTTTTTGTTTTCTACACGATTAATGGCCGTTCTTTTTTTAACATTTGCAATCGCAATGGGTGTTGGAACTTTTATCGAAAGTAAATACAATACTGATACAGCCCGAATTTTAGTTTACAATACCTGGTGGTTCGAGGCTATAATGGTCTTTTTCATGATTAATTTCTTCGGAAACATCAAACGTTATCAATTATTAAAAAAAGAAAAGTGGGCAACTTTTTTACTTCATATTGCCTTTATTTTTATTCTTTTAGGAGCTTTTATTACACGATATATCAGCTACGAAGGTATGATGCCAATTCGTGAAGGCGCTGCCGAAAACCAAATTTATTCTGATAAAACATTCATTACTATTCTTGCCGACGGAGAATATAAAGGCGAAATGAAACGCAGAGTTTTCGAGAAAAACCTTTTATTATCGCCGGTTACCAATAACGATTTTAGTGTTTCAGGAAAATTTGACGAAACTCCTTTTGAAGTGAGTTACAAAAATTATATCATGGGAGCTAAGGAAACCATAAAACCGGATGCAAACGGAACTTTATACCTGAAATTGGTTGAAGCGGGAGCAGGAGGACGTGAAGAACATTTCCTGAAAGAAGGTGAAGTTCAAAACATTCACAATGTTTTATTTGCTTTAAATAAACCTACAGATGGTGCCATAAATATTAATACAAAAGGCGAAAAATATACCATTCAAACTCCTTTTGAAGGACGTTTTATGCGAATGGCAGATAAATTAGAAGGAGACGTTACAAAAGATAATGTACAGCCTTTAATGATGCGTTCTTTATATAGTATTGGAGATATTCGAATTGTTTTTCCGGATCCTGCCATAAAAGGAATCGTTGATTATGAATCGAATAAGGATTTTAAAGCGAAATCTCATACTGATGCGTTAATTGTAACTTTAAAAGCTGACGGACAAGAAAAAGAAGTAAGACTTCTTGGTTCTAAAGGAAGCGTAGGCGAGCCTCAAACCGTAAAAATCGGGAAAATAGAGTATAGTTTATTCTACGGAAGTAAAGCGTATGTTTTGCCTTTTAAAATAAAATTAAACGACTTTATTGCTACAAAATATCCGGGAACAGAGAAAAGTTATTCTGCTTTTGAAAGTAAAGTAACCGTTCAGGATTCTGCAGAAACATTTGATGCAGATATTTATATGAATCACGTTTTAGACCATAAAGGATATAGATTTTTTCAATCTTCATTTGATCCTGACGAAAAAGGAACCGTACTTTCTGTAAACCACGATTTTTGGGGAACTTCAATTACTTATCTAGGATATTTTATGCTTTTCTTTGGTTTAATGGCAATTATGTTTACCAAACATTCTCGTTTTGCTGATTTGAAACGTAAACTGGAAGTTGTGAAAAAGAAAAAAGAAAAATTAATTACCATTTTCATTCTATTATTTAGCTTAAATGGTTTTGCGCAGGCACCTCACGTTCACGAACATAATCATTCACATAACGAAGATCCTAATGATCATGCCAATCACGTTACAGCGCCGCCAAGTCAGAGACAATTAGATTCGTTATTGACCATTTACAAAGCTCCGGAAGCACATGCGGCAAAATTTGGACGTTTGATTATTCAGGATGCAGGCGGAAGAATGAAACCTATTAATACTTTTTCTTCTGAATTATTGAGAAAAGTAAGTCATAAGGATACTTATAACGGAATGAATTCTGATCAGGTATTTTTGTCAATGACGCAATATGCTCAGGTTTGGATACAAATTCCGATTATTTATATCAAATCAGGAAACGATAGTATTCGTAAAATTATTGGTATTGACAAAGAGGCAGGATTTGCTCCTTTTGTAAATTTCTTTGATGCAAACGGAAATTATAAACTTTCACCTTATTTAGATGCTGCGTACAAAGCTGCAAATCCAAATCAATTTGAGAAAGATTTTATCGAAACAGATAAAAAAGTAAACTTAATGGAATCTGCTTTAAGCGGAAGCATTTTGAAAATTTTCCCAATTCCGAATGATCCAAACAACAAATGGGTTTCTTATTTAGAACGCCAAAGTGCCGGTCTTAAAGGAATGGATTCTACATACGTACGACAAATTCTTCCCCTATATTTTAGCGCTTTAAATAACGCTTCTATTTCAAAAAACTTTAATACAGCCGATCAATTGGTAGAAAGTATTAATGGTTTTCAAAAGAAATTTGGCGCAAAAGTACGTCCAAGCGAGCAAAAAATTGACGCTGAAATTGCTTATAATAAATACGATGTTTTCAAAGTTTTACCTTATTGGTATATTACAGCATCAATCTTAATGTTGATTTTTACAATCGTAAATATCTTTTTTGAGAAAAAATGGCTTCGCATAACAGTAAATGGTTTTCATATTATAATTGGTCTTTTATTTGCGCTGCATACATTAGGATTAATTGGACGTTGGTATATTTCCGGTCATGCACCGTGGAGTAACGCTTACGAATCTATTGTATATGTGGCGTGGGCAACGATGTTCTTTGGTTTAGCTTTTGACAGAAAATCTAAATTAACCGTAGCTTCATCAGCCTTTGTAACGGCAATGATATTAATGGCGGCATACATGAACTGGATCGATCCGGAAATTGCAAATTTACAACCGGTTCTTAATTCATATTGGTTAATGATTCACGTAGCAGTTATCGTAGCAAGTTACGGTCCTTTTGCTCTTGGAATGATTCTGGGTTTTGTGGCTCTTATATTGATTTTCTTTACAAATGAGAAAAACAAAACTAAGATGGCGTTAAATATAAAAGAGATCACGTATATAAACGAAATGGCATTAACAATTGGTTTGATCATGTTAACGATAGGAAATTTCCTTGGCGGACAATGGGCAAACGAAAGTTGGGGACGCTACTGGGGATGGGATCCAAAAGAAACCTGGGCATTAATATCCATTATGGTGTATGCATTTGTAATTCATTCACGTTTTGTGCCTTCGTTACGCGGAAAATGGTTCTTTAACTTAATGAGTATGTTTGCTTTTATTTCGATTTTATTCACTTATTACGGAGTAAATTTCCACTTAGTCGGGCTTCATTCTTATGCAAGCGGAGAAGCACATTCACTAAACTGGATTTATTATTGTATGGGAACAATTAGCGTAATAGGTGCCATTACATATCCAAGTTACCGCAAACATTATAAAAGTAAAAAGTAAATTTCTAATTCATAAAAAAGGTTCAACAATAAGTTGAACCTTTTTTTTATGCTAAAACTCTAATTTGTCAGTAGTGATTATTTAGGGAGTTTCCCTATTATGTTTCTGATTTTTAAAACCGTTTGGATACATAATAGCCAATAAAACAAAAATCAGCAAAACGTTATATTCTGCACCGTTTCTTCCGCCGCCTACAACAAACCATCCTTCCTGAAAATGAACCAGGATAATTCCCATTATTAAAATAAAAATAGTGACAAAACCAGCCGGTTTAACATACTTATTTACAAGCAATAATACAGCGGCAATGATGTGTGATATTTTTACGGACCAAGCCAGAAAAACGCCAAACGGAGCAAAACCAATCTGGTTAAGATATAAGTTTCCAAAATCATTAATGCCGTTATCGAAAATTCCAAAGACAGAGTGGGAGAGAAGTATAATTGCTGTTGCAATTCTTAAAAGTAAATTTCCGTTCATAGTATAATGGTTGATTGTTAGCATTTTAAATTAAAAATAATAAAAAAACGCACATTAAAATAAATTAATATGCGTTTTAAATTTTGTATTATAAAGCGTTTTAAACTTTTCCTAAAGTATACAATTGTTCCATTGTTGGAGTTAAACTTCCTCCGGCAGGCTCAAGTGTAATTCCAAAAGCTTCTGCCGAAACCGTTTGGTCTACAGCAAATATTTTTTGATTATTTGAATCAAAATTGTCTAATAAACCAATACTTGTTGGTGTAAGTACCGGACTTAATTTTAAAGCCCAAACCTGATATACCATGCCTTTTGGTGGTTTTGGTAAACCTGCAGCATCTATATAAGTCGTTTTGGTATCTTTATTCCAGTATACTTTTGCAAATGATGTTGGAGAAACTGCCTGACCGCCAAGTGTTACACCTGTGTTTTTAATATCCCTAACAATAGTTAAGTTTTTCTCAGTTTCTTTATTTTGCTGATCTAAATACGCAAACTCTTTTTCTATTTTATTTTTTTGATTACCAACATCTGTAATAGCATCTTTGGTTTTTGTTAATTCTAAAGTTTGATATCCAAGACCTAAAAGCAATACGACCGCAGCAGCCCAACCCACATATTGAGACCAGTTTGATGCCGGTTTCATGTCGACTACTTTGCCATGTTTCAGTTCTAAACGTGCTTTTATTTTCTCGAAATTAGCTACTGAATGAAAAGGTGAAAAACTTGATGATAAAGCCACAATAGCTTTTTCTATTGCAAGAATTTCCTGTTCAACTTCGGGATTTTTCTTTGCCAATTCGGCGATTTCCAGATTTTCTGCTTCGGTTAATAAACCATAAACGTAAAGTTCCAGAGTTCCTGATTCAATATATTCTTGTGCTTCCATTATATTTTTAAATAAGTACGTAAATCGTTAATACAGTTTCTGTTTTGTGTCTTGATAGTTCCCAACGGAATTGCCAGTTCTTCTGACGCCTCTTGCTGTGTATATCCTTTGAAAAATAATAAGTCAATAATTTCAATACACTTTGGTTTTAATTTTTTTACAAATTCCTGAATTCCAATCGTGTCAATTTTATTAGTGAGTTTATTACTGTCATCTAACAGATTTACGAAATTATCTGAAGAAAGGTTTTTTTGGCTGTTATTAAAGTTTTTCGATCTTAATTTATCAATGCTTGTATTGCGGGCAATATTAAGGATCCAGGTATAAAATCGGCCTTTACTTTCATTATACGAATCTATATTTTTCCAGATTTTTACAAAAACTTCCTGCAAAACATCTTCGGCTTCTTCACGGTTTTTTATGAGAACATTGATGACCGAAAACAAACTTTTCGAATACATATCGTACAAATGGGTAAAAGCTCTTTCGTCTTTTTTATAAATTAAAACTAACAATTCTTCTTGACTCATACATTTAGATTTTTAAGCTTAAACAAAATTTTAGGAAATATTTTATTACAATGTTATAAAGATAATTTATTTTTTTATGAAAAAATATTTTTTTTTAAAAGCTTGTAACCCTTTAAATATAAGGTCTTTGTGAGAAAAATTACTTTTTTTTACTTTTTTTTCAATTTTTTAAAACCAAAATTTAATCCCTTACGTATATACCATTATAAAAGTAAGTGAAATAATACAGAAACAAAAAACGCAGATAAAAGCCAGTAAAAGAATGTCAAAAAGTGAGTTTCAATAATCAAAAAATTAATGTCATGAATAACATAAATAAATTGAAAATATTGATCGTTGCCCTAACAAGTGTTTTGCAGTTTGCAAATTTTACCGGCAGTAAACTTCGTAAAGGTATTGTTCGAAATAACGCATATGAAATACCCGTAAGTTATAATTCAGAAAATAAGAAAGACTTTATTGATACAGGATTTAAAATTTAAAGATTTATAGTTGGTGCGATCGGACTTCCAACCCGAAAATTTACCCTAATTACAAACATCCAGACAATAAAACCATTTAAAAATTGTAAACGCCAAATATTGGAAGTTAGCAAATCAGGGATAAAATAAATTTTCATCATAACTGTGACACACCAACTATAATTTAAGATATAAAGCAAAAATTGCTTAGAAAATTAATTTCATGGTTTGATTTGTTTGTATGGGGAGAAGCCTAACGAGTGATTAACGTTAGGCTTCATTTTTTTATTTAACTTTTGTTTAATAAAAAATAATGCCGTCAAACACTTTATAAGAAACTGATTTTAATTAATTTTATAAAAAATATAAACAATGAAAAAATTACTATTTCTAGCCTATAGCGCACTATTTTTAATTAGCTGCCAAAATCAGGCGCAAACCAATAAAACAAAAACGCCTAAAACGGATAATGTTATGACAAAAGAAACTATTTATCAATTTAAAGTAGAAGATTTATCAGGAAATCCTTTTGATTTTGCTTCTTTAAAAGGCAAAAAAGTAATGATTGTAAATACGGCTTCAAAATGTGGGTTAACGCCTCAATACAAAGATCTTGAAGCAATTTATAAAGAATATAAAGATAAAGGTTTTGTAATTGTAGGTTTTCCGGCAAATAACTTTGCATCACAGGAACCTGGTACAAATGAAGAAATTGGCGCTTTTTGTCAACAAAATTACGGTGTTACTTTCCCAATGATGGATAAAGTTTCGGTAAAAGGAGATGATATGTGCGAAGTATATAAATTCCTGACTCAGAAATCTAAAAATGGTTTACAGGATTCAGAAGTAGAATGGAATTTTCAAAAATATCTAATCAACGAAAAAGGCGAATTGGTAAAAGTAATCAAGCCAAGAACATTGCCAACAGATCCTGAAGTTATCAACTGGATAAAAAGCTAATCGATAAACTATCAACCCAAAAAATCCACAAATTTGTAATTATTTACAAGTTTGTGGATTTTTTTTGTTTCAAAGCATGTCATTGGGAGGAACGAGTCAATCTCAAATATGTCATTTCGACGGAGGAGAAATCGCACAAGAAACTCCATTCCTAAAAGCGCCAATCTTTGTAGAATTTCTCGTGCGATTTCTCCCTTCGGTCGAAATGACAAAAATTGCGTTTAAACCAATATCAACTGCATAAAAACCAAATCAAGCCAGTGATCAAATTTGTATCCCACTTCACGGATAGTTCCGGTTACAGTAAACCCAAATTTTTCATGAAAAGCAATACTTCCTGCATTATCAGCATCAATGGCGCCAATCATAACGTGATAACCCTGATCTTTTGCTAAACGAATTAATTCAGTCAATAATTTAGAACCAATCCCTTTTCCTATTACATGATCGACCACATAAACAGAATGTTCGACCGTATATTGATAGCCAATTTTTTCACGAAATTGCCCATAACTACCAAAACCAACTACTTCGCCATCTAAATCGGCTACGACAATAGGCAGGTTTTTTGCTTTTTTATCTTCAAACCATTTTGTCTGTACTTCAAGAGTTTGAATATCATAACTATAATTTGCTGTAGTATGCAAAATAGAATGATTAACGATTTCCAGAATTTTTTCTAAATCATTTGTAGTTGCGGGTCTTAGTATAACGCTCATCGGTTTTGTTTTTTTGCCAGAATTAAAAATAAACAAATTGTTCTCAGATAAATAATTCGTGAATTCGTGGCTATTTTGATTATTATTTAGTGTTTAATTCAGCTAACAGAGTATCAACATCTTTAGAATTCCAGTTCATTTCATTAGAAATAACCTTAGCATCTTTGGCATATTTTAAAGCTAATTTCTTGTCTTTAATTTTATTATAAAGTCGGGCCAAAAGCAGATTTCCATCGTATGAATCATTTAATTCCAAAGAATGTTTTACCCATGAAATTGATTTTTTAAGGCTTTCTTCATCCGTAATATGTTTTAAATAAGTCTGTCCGATGTCCTTTAGAAAACTGGCATCATTCCAAACTAATTTTTGAGTATCTTCAAGCGTAACTTTTTTATAAAATTGCCATTTCTCTGTTCTTTCTGCCAACGTTAAATCAAACTTAAAAACCAGAGAATCTGTTTTTTGCAAACGAATAGATTTTGCGATTTCTCTTTTTTTATAATAATTTACCGTATCTAAATTATCAACATACGGGCGCAGTAATTCAGTAACAATATTTTCTATTTTGCGATCGACACGATTTTTTGAAGCCACAGCAGCAAATTCTTTCTGATGTTTTAAAACATACTGAAACTCTCTCGAATTAATATCAGTTACACCATTTGCAATCACGCGCCAGTTTGTTTCGCTAACTAATTGATCATCAGATTGCGTTTCAAGATAAATATGGGTGGGAATTGCTAATTCTGTTCTTTCTTGCCCTTTTCTCATTGTATTTAAATAAGCAAAAAACTTGGTCGAATTGCTTTTATCGGCTAAAAACTCTTTTTCTAAATAAGGCAATTGCATCTTAGAATTCAAAGCGTAATTGGCTTCCGTCATAAATTCAGGTTTTTTCATTTCACCTTTTAAAGCATACAAAAGCGTTTCATTGGCATCTAAAAATAAAAAAGCAGGCAATGCTTTCGTATTGAATTTATTTTTTAGCGCTATTCCTTCTTCTTTTTCTATATTTTTCCAAACACAAACGTAGTTTTTTTTAAGAAAATCCATAACTTCTGTATCACTAAAAACATCTTTTTTCATTTGATTACAATGCGGACACCAATCAGCATAAAGCATTATAAAAAGTGGTTTTCCTTCTGTTTTTGCAGTTTCCAGCGCTGTTTTATACGGAATATCATCCGGAACAAAATGATTTTGAGCACTAATAATCTGCAATGAAATAAAAAGAAGGAATGTATATAGAAATCGCATTTTGATTTTATTTTTTATTCGAAATTCGGTTTTACAAATATATTCCCTTTTTCTAAAAAGCAGCTTTAATATCTTCCCATTTATAAGTTAAATCAACTGCGAAGTTTGTAACTTTGTATTATTAAAAGAGGATCTTTATTTTTGATTTTCTTATATAAATAATACTCCAAAAGAATGATTTACCCCAAAATACCGCTTGCCCAAAGCATTATCGAAATTTGTTTAGCAAAAGGAATCACCAATATTATAATTTCTCCGGGATCAAGAAATGCACCTTTAACAATAGGTTTTGCCCAAAATCCTAATTTTACCTGTTACAGTATCGCAGATGAACGCTGCGCCGCATTTTTTGCATTAGGAATTGCACAGCAAATTAAAAAACCAACAGCAATTATATGTACTTCAGGATCAGCACTGTTAAATTATTATCCGGCTGTAGCCGAAGCATTTTACAGTCAGATTCCGTTAATTGTAATTTCTGCAGATCGTCCGCAAAGTAAAATAGACATTGGCGACGGACAAACGATTCGTCAGGAAAATGTTTTTCAAAATCACTCTGTTTTTAATGCCAATTTGACTGAAGAAGCTTCTGAAGAAAATGACTTAAAAATAAATAAAGCAATCGAAACGGCCATTCTTCAAAAAGGTCCGGTACATATTAATGCACCTTTCGAAGAACCGCTTTATCAAACTGTAGAAACGCTTTCAGTACATCCGAAAGTCACAATTTCAGAGCAAATTATTGGAACAAAAACAATAGAAAACAGCGAAGAATTTGTTTCAATCTGGAATTCAGCCAAACGTAAATTAATAATGATTGGCGTAAACGAAGCCAATACTATTGATGAAAAAATTATAGAAAATTGGGCAAATGATCCATCTGTTGTAGTGTTGACAGAAACAACTTCTAATCTTCATCATCCGGGTTTTATCAATAGTATTGATACTTTAATTACTCCATTTCAAGATGTTGATTTTCAAGAATTTCAGCCCGATCTTTTAGTAACTTTTGGGGGAATGATTGTTTCAAAAAGAATCAAGGCATTTTTACGAAAATACCAGCCAAAACAACATTGGCACATAGATACTTTGCGTGCGTATGATACTTTTAATGCATTGACAAAACATGTTGTGATGCAGCCAAATGATTTTTTTACAGATTTACTTTCAAAAACCGGCATTACAGAAAGTGATTATTTTTCGAAAATCGATACAATTTATGATTTGCGAAAAGTTAGAAAACAAGAATATTTAAATAAAATACCATTTTCAGATTTTCAGGTTTTCGAAAAAATAATTGAGGCTTTGCCAAAAAACAGTCAATTGCAAATTAGCAATAGTTCAGCCATTCGATATGCACAATTAATTGATATTGATAGTTCTATCGAAGTTTTTTGCAATCGTGGCACAAGCGGAATAGACGGAAGTACATCAACGGCAATTGGAGCTTCGGTTGGGAGCAAAAAACCAAATGTGTTTATAACCGGAGATATTAGCTTTTTGTATGATAGTAATGCTTTGTGGAATTCATATATTCCAAAAAACTTCAAAATTATATTGATAAATAATGGAGGAGGAGGAATTTTCAGGATTTTACCCGGTCATGAAGAAAAACCTGTTTTTAATACTTATTTTGAAACTTCGCATCATTTAACTGCAGAACATTTAGCCAAAATGTACAAAATGAATTATTTTACAGCAACAGATTTAGATTCTTTAAATAAAGGAATTGAAACATTATATGCTAATAATGATGCGCCAACTATTTTAGAAATTTTCACACCAACTTTAGATAACAATGTTATTTTAAATCAGTTTTTCAAAGAATTAATTTAGTTTTAAAATATAAGTTAAATAATATTAAAATAATTGTTTTTGTAAGAATAATATTTAAATTTGAATACTTTTAATGAGTAATAAATTTAAACTATTTTATATGAGCACAAGAGAAGAATTAATTAAAAAGTATGCAGGAGATCTAAAAGAAAAATGCGGTGTAACTCCAAATATGGATTTATTGACCAAAGTAACAATTGGCTGCGGACCGGCAATTTACAATGCCGATGCATCAACGGTTTCAGCAACACAGCATTCAGAAATAGATACAGTGAAAAATAATTTCCTGATTAAAAAATTAGGTTTACCAAATGGTCCGGAATTAGAAGCGGCAATTCATGCGGTTCTTGAAAAATACGGACATTCGAACAAACACAAATACAGAGCAGTAGTTTACTATTTATTGACCATACACTTTAAAAAAGAAAGTGTTTACAAATAGATTTTAAAATTTATAAAAAGTAAAAAGCACCATTTATTTGGTGCTTTTGTATTTTGATGTATTTAATAAATGCAAATTAAGAAGCATTTGTTCCTTTTATCTCGAATATTTTTCTTTGAACCATTTTCAAACTTCGTACATTTGCAGCTTAGAAACTCAGTTGCTTTGCAACTCAGAACCTCATTATATGATTGAAATAGGAAAATACAATACACTAACTATATTACGTGATACCAAAGTTGGTTTGTTTTTAGGAAATCCTGAAAAAGATCCTGAAGGAATTCACGACATATTATTACCCAATAAATACGTTCCCAATGAATTTGAAATAGGCGAAGAACTTATCGTTTTCGTTTATTTAGATCACGAACAGCGCCCGGTTGCGACAACTCTTGAACCTTATATTTTATTGAATGAATTTGCTCTTTTACGTGTAAATTACATCAATCAGGTTGGTGCTTTTATGGATTGGGGAATGGAAAAAGATATTTTGGTTCCGTTTAAAGAACAGGCGCGCCCAATGGAAAAAGGAAAACGTTATCTGGTTTACCTTTATATGGATGAAAAAACCAATCGTTTGGTGGCTTCAAGCAAATTGAACCAATTTCTAAGCAATGAAAACCTAACGGTAGAAAAAGGAGAAGAAGTTGATTTGATTGTTTCTCATATTACAGAATTAGGTATCAATGTGATTATCAATGAACAACACAAAGGATTATTGTATAAAGATGAAGTATATGATGATGCCATTAGAACCGGCGACAGAATGCGCGGATATATTAAAACCATTCGTCCTGACAATAAAATAGATGTTGCTTTGCAAGTACAGGGTTATCAGAGTATTGAGCCAAATGCAGAGAAAATTTTAGATGAATTAAGAGCAAACAGAGGCTTTTTACGCTTAAATGACAATTCGCACCCTGAGGATATTAAAACGGTATTAAAAATGAGTAAAAAAACCTTTAAAAAAGCAATTGGAGCTTTATATAAAGACAAACTCATAGAAATAAAAGAAGATGGAATTTATCTTATAAAAGAAGAATAGTTTCTTTTATTGCAATTTATCTAAACGATTATAACAGGAAAGGCTACTCATTACAAGTAGCCTTTCCCTTTTTATTCTAGTTTTAAAAAAAATTGTAATTAAAAAAAAACAGAAATAAAATTATTCGAATCAATCAAAAAAATAACAGCTTTAAAAATTTTAGAAATTAAATCCTTGATTGGTATGTCTTTAAATAGTCTAATACATCTGCATTCAAAAGCAAAAAATTAATTTCACGGCAGAACCATTTGGTTTGTTTGATATGATATTTATAGAAAGTTTTTCAATTTTTATTAAGTCCCCATTATCGTAATCCTTGTTAGACAAACTGAGTAAACAATTCTATTCTTTAACCTTAGGTGTTACTATCTCTTCCTTGAAGTTTCAACAAACGCGTAAACCATTTGCTCATCAGTTAAAGTTTTAGTATTGAAAACCCTAAAAAAATGAGCGACAAATTTTTTAAATTTTCTCAAAAAAATCATTTTTTAGGTTAATAAATCAGTGAAAGAAAATCAATCTGAAATCAGTAAATAAAATGTATCTAATTGATTTCTAGGCTGTAAAATTACTTCTTTTTTTTTAAAAGCAATGTTAAATAATGTTATTTTTTGTAGGTAAATACCAATTGTTAACATTCAAAGTAATTTTAGCAAAGACTTAAAGTAAATTGAGTAGGTAAAAATGTAAAAATGGTTTATTTTTACATTATAATTATTTAAAATAAAACAAATAGAAATGGATTGGATAACTGCCAGAGAATTTGAAGATATAACCTATAAAAAATGTAACGGAGTTGCAAGAATTGCTTTTAACAGACCAAATGTGAGAAATGCTTTTCGACCAAAAACAACTTCAGAATTGTATCAGGCATTTTATGATGCTCAGGAAGACACTTCGATTGGAGTGGTTTTACTTTCTGCAGAAGGACCATCAACAAAAGATGGTATATATTCTTTTTGCAGTGGAGGCGATCAAAATGCACGTGGACATCAGGGTTATGTTGGAGAAGATGGTCAGCATCGTTTAAATATTCTCGAAGTACAGCGTTTAATCCGTTTTATGCCAAAAGTAGTTATTGCCGTAGTTCCGGGATGGGCTGTTGGCGGCGGACACAGTTTGCATGTAGTTTGCGATATGACTTTGGCAAGTAAGGAACATGCTATTTTTAAACAAACCGATGCCGATGTAACAAGTTTTGACGGAGGTTACGGATCTGCATATCTGGCTAAAATGGTGGGTCAGAAAAAAGCGCGTGAGATTTTCTTTTTAGGAAGAAATTATTCTGCTCAGGAAGCAATGGATATGGGAATGGTAAATGCCGTGATTCCGCATGATGAACTGGAAGCAACAGCGTATGAATGGGCACAGGAAATTCTTCAAAAATCACCAACTTCAATAAAAATGCTAAAATTCGCCATGAACTTAACTGATGACGGAATGGTTGGTCAGCAGGTTTTTGCCGGAGAAGCAACACGTTTGGCTTATATGACCGAAGAAGCAAAAGAAGGAAGAAATGCCTTTCTAGAAAAAAGAAAACCAAACTTTGGCGAGAATAAATGGTTGCCGTAAAAATATTTTAGATTTTAGATTGCAGATTTTAGATTTTTGAAATCTGCGATCTTAATTCAGAATCTAACAATCTAAAATCAAAACTCTAAAATCTAAAATAAAACATAATGAAACATTGGATTGAAGCCGCCAGACTGCGCACATTGCCTTTATCAGTTTCCGGAATTATAGTAGGAAGTATATACGCCTTATCAAACCCAACCGCGACCATAGATACACCAACAGAAGTTTTTAGCTGGAAAATATTTGGTTTTTCACTTTTAACAACGCTTGGTTTACAGGTTTTATCCAATTTTGCCAATGATTACGGAGATGGTGTAAAAGGTACCGATAATGCCGACAGGGTTGGACCACAACGTGCCATACAAAGTGGTGCAATTACGCCGCAGGCAATGAAAAAAGCGATTATAATAACGTCATTATTAACGCTGTTGTCAGCAATTATTTTAATATATTTTGCATTTGGGCAAAGTAATTTTGGTTATTCTATCTTCTTTCTATTACTGGGAATTGCTGCAATTGTTTCGGCAATTCGTTATACAGTTGGTAATTCGGCGTACGGATACAAAGGTTTTGGCGATGTATTCGTATTTATATTCTTCGGACTTGTAAGTACTTTAGGCGTTAACTTTTTATATTCAAAAGAAATAGATCCTCTTTTAATTTTGCCTGCAATTTCAATTGGTTTATTAAGTGTTGGGGTTTTAAACCTTAACAATATGCGCGATGAAGAGTCAGACAAAAAATCAGGAAAAAATACAATTGTAGTTCAAATGGGCGGAGCAAAAGCTAAAATCTATCATTTTACTTTGATTATTACAGCGATGCTTTTGGTTATTATTTTTGCCTTTTTAAGCGATTACAACTTTGACCAATATTTGTTTTTATTAGCTTATATACCTTTAACGAAGCATTTAATTACAGTTTATAAAAACCAGAATCCTAAACTATTAGATCCGGAATTAAAAAAACTGGCACTTAGCACATTTTTGCTTTCTATATTATTAACAGTATGTATGATTTCGCTTATTTCAGACATATTCGTTAATCTGTTCTTAGGCGGAAGATAAAATAAAGTTCAACTTTAAAAATTTAAAAAAATGAAAATTACATTTTACGGACACGCTTCTTTAGGCATTGAAGTTGGAGGAAAACATATTATTGTTGATCCTTTTATTACAGGAAATCCACAAGCTGCGGCAATCGATATAGAAACATTAAAAGCCGATTATATTTTATTAACTCATGCACACGGCGATCACGTTCTTGATGTTGAAGCAATTGCAAAACGTACCAATGCGACAATAATTTCAAATGCAGAAATTACCAGTTATTATGCGCAAAGAGAATTAAAAGCACATCCAATGAATCATGGCGGAAGCTGGAAATTTGATTTTGGAAAAGTAAAATATGTAAATGCAATTCACTCAAGTTCTTTTCCTGATGGAAGTTACGGAGGAAATCCAGGAGGTTTTGTAATTGAAGGCGAACATAAAAACATTTATATTGCCGGCGATACAGCGCTTACATACGATATGAAACTAATTCCGTTAAGAACAAAGCTTGATTTAGCGATACTTCCAATCGGAAATAATTTTACAATGGATGTTGAAGATGCCATTATTGCTTCAGATTTTGTAGAATGTGATAAAATTCTGGGTTATCATTTTGATACATTTGGTTATATCGAAATTAATCATGAAGAAGCGATTCGCAAATTTTTTGATAAAGGAAAAGATTTAATGCTTCTTGAAATAGGAGAATCAATAGAATTATAAGGAATATTTGGCACAATTTATGTCATTTCTGTAAAGGTTCAGTCTTTGCGAGGAACGAAGCAACCACACTAACAAAAGGCACAAAGTTTATATAGCAAGCGAGATTGCTTCGTTCCTCGCAAGACAAAAACGAAAATAAATCATTTTAATCTATAAAATCTGTGGCAAAAAAATTAGAGAAAATTAGTGTAATTGCTTCACCTGTTCGTTATCGCTCGGGTTGTGGCAAAAAAAATAAAATGAACTTCAAAAAAATAATTCTATTTCTTTTAATTACAGTTTCCTATAATTCTTTTGCTCAAAAAGATGGTTATTGGGACAAAGAACGTGCTACTACAAAAGAAATCATCGTTTCTGCACGCGATAGAATCGCTCTTACAACAGAAGATTTACCAGTAGGAACTACCGAAATTGTGTATCGAATTACACTTCTTGACGAAAATCAGCAAATGGCAAATAGTTTGGTTTCTGTTTTAAAAGCAATCCCGGATCCAACAGGAATAAGCCAGGGTTCTGCCGGAGCTGTTTTTTTAATGTCAAAAATTTCAGGCGATGATACCTGTACGTATGCATTATTTACTTCAAACGAAAATGCAAAAAAATACATTGAAGACGGAAAAACGGATAAAGCCTGTTACGCACAAGTCGATGCCGTTAGCAAGGATGCAAAACGATTATCGCTCGATAAATCGTCATGTTTAGGTCAAAATGTAAGCACAATTTGGTTTGGTTTTCACAGTAAAAACTGGGTTTTAAATCAAAAAATAGTTTTAGAAGTTGTGCCGTGGGTTGATACAAAATTAAATCGTGGCTGGAATCAGGATAATAAAAACGAAATTATCAGTTTATGCAAAACATCAACAATGGCTCAGAAAATGGCTAACTCTGATGATTTTTGTGTTTGTATTCTGGATAAAATCATAAAACAATACCGTTATTCAGAATTTCAAAAGTTGTTGCCTATTGAAAAAAACAAAGCTTATAAAGATTTTGGAAATGCATGTTATGGCGATGCCGATATTTCTAAAAATGTCTACAATGATTTAAGAACACAAGCTGCGACATTAATAAAACTACAAAAATACAACGAAGCGATTCCAAAATTAAATACTATTATTAATGATGGAAAAGCTACAGCGCTGGATTACAGTTCTATTGGCTATTGTTATATTTTGACTAAGCAATATGCAAAAGCCATTAAAGCATTAAAAGAAGGTGAGAAACTTGACGATACAGAGTTATTAGTAAAATTAAATCTTGCACATGTTTATTTAGTCAGCGATGATTACAGCGAAGCAAAAGCAATTTATAAAAAATACCAAACTCAAAACGTAACAGACAGTTTGAGCTGGAAAGATAAAACAAAACAAGATTTTACTATTTTCGAAAAAGCAGGTCTGCCATCAAAAGATTTCGAAAAAGTTTTAAATCTATACAATTAATTAAAAAAGTTAGCCACAGATTGTACAGATTAAAAAGATTTTAAAAATTTTTAAAAAATCATGCTAATTTGTGCAATCTGTTGCATAAAAAAACATCGTGAAAGCAACTTACCATAAATACATGCTCGAATTTAAGCGCCCTTCAGGGACTTCGCGTGGCATTATGACCGAGAAAGAAACCTGGTTTATTATTCTTGAAAAAGATGGTAAAAAAGGAATAGGCGAGTGCGGAATTTTACGTGGTTTAAGTGCAGATGATCGGGATGATTATGAAGAAAAGCTTAAATGGACTTGCCAAAATATTCATTTAGGAGAAACGGCTCTTTGGGAAGCTTTATTAGAATTTCCATCCATACAATTTGGGGTAGAAATGGCTTTTTTGTCCTTGAAAAGTGAAAATCCATATTTGTTATTTCCATCTGATTTTACCAATAATTCTAAATCAATTACTATAAATGGATTGGTTTGGATGGGAGAAGCTTCTTTCATGAAACAGCAAATTGAAGAAAAACTAGCCGATGGTTTTAATTGTATAAAGTTGAAAATAGGTGCTATCGATTTTCAAAAAGAACTGGAATTATTGCAATATATACGAAGTCACTTTTCTGCAGAAAAAATAGAAATTCGTGTTGATGCCAATGGCGCTTTTGGTTTAAATGAAGCTTTAGATAAATTAAATCAACTAAATCAATTTCAGCTTCATAGTATTGAACAGCCTATTAAAAAAGGAAATATTCAGGTTATGGCTGATTTGTGCCAGACAACTCCATTTCCAATTGCTTTGGATGAAGAATTAATAGGTGTTTTTTCATTAGAAGAAAAAGAAAAACTTTTACAGGATATTAAACCACAATACATTATTCTGAAACCTAGTTTTGTTGGTGGTTTTAGAGGAACTCAGCAATGGATAGCATTGGCAGATAAATATAAAATTGGCTGGTGGATTACATCCGCACTGGAAAGTAATATTGGATTAAATGCCATTGCACAATGGACTTTTTTGCAAAACTCAAATATGCCACAAGGTTTAGGAACCGGTGCACTTTATACCAATAATTTTGATTGTCCTCTTGAAGTTTCAAAAGGAAAATTATGGTACAATACAGATAAAAAATGGGATTCAGGATTTCTTAATAAGGCATAAAAAAAACTGGCTTTTGACCAGTTCTTTTTTATTATTGATGTTGAAGGTTATTCTTTTCCTCCTGTTAAATTTTCCTGCCAGTCTTTTAAGTCCTGCCATTTTCCTTCGTAAGCCAATAATGCTTGTTTGGACCAGGTGGTTGGATTATGAATGGCATAATTTTCTCCTCCGGCATCCAAAATTGCTTGTAGTTTATCGGTAGATGCTTCTGATAATTCCCTCCAGCTATTAATTCCGGCGGCATTCATTAGCGCTTCAATTTTTGGTCCGATTCCTTCCACAATTTTCAAATCATTTTCTTTTATTTTTTTGTTGTAAACTGTTGCAGCCAAATTTCCATCAAAAAGGAAAGCCGGTGCTGTAGCAACAAAAGACTGAGTTGTGTTTGTGAAATTTGCTTTTGCAACTAAATCAGCTTCAAGAGACGAAATTTTTGCATTCAGACTTTTAGTATTTGCTTTGCACGCATCCAAATCAGCTTGTAATGCCGTTGCAAGTGAATCATCTCCTCCTTTTGAATTCATTTTTCCTATTAAGTAACCTAAAATTCCACAGATTAATCCCACTAGCGCAGGAATTAAGATACAAGGTATATTCATGATAATATATTTTTGATTATTATTTGATCGTTATTACAGTTCTTCTGTTTTTTGCTTTTCCTTCAGCGGTTGTATTTTCGCCAACCGGTTCATCCGGACCTTTTGAGTCTGTTGTAATGCGTGTTGCTTCAATACCTTTCTTAACCAGATAATTTTTTGAGAATTCGGCACGTTTTTGTGCTAAGGCAATATTTGCATCACGATTTCCAACATTATCAGAATGTCCTGTAATTAAAACTGCAGCATCTTTAACATTCTGTAAATATTTTACAATATCAGTTACTTTTTGTTTCTCAACAGAATTTAAATTATCACTTGATTTATTAGTGCTGAAATGTAAAGTAAGAGGATCAGCATTAATTTTTTCTTTTAACTCACTCCACTCGTTATTTGCAACTGCCGTAGTGTCCAGCGCAGGAAAACGATATTCAAGAGGACCGATAAGAGTGTCAGCATTCATTTTCCATTGATCAATAATCTCACCTTTTGTATCAAATTGTGATGCTGATAAACCGTTAGAAATAAAATAATTTTTAATATCATTTGCTCTTGCCAGACCAAGATTTTCAAAAGTTGTTGAATTACTTTCGTCAGAAGTTGAATAACCGGTAATTGTAATTTTTTGCCTTGGATTTGCAATTAATAACGATTTAAGTTTCTCAATTCCAATCAATAAAGAATCGCTTACAGGTTTGATTAATGCAGCGCTATTCTTTAAAAATTTAAAATTATCATTTGTTTGATAATTAATTCCGGGACCATCAAGAATAAAGGGTTGAAGACCGATATTCTCCGTTGCTACTGTTGGTACTTTTGAAGTATCAGGAGTAGGTGTTTTCATACAGCAATTGCAGCAGAATTTAAGATACAAAAATGTACCTAAAATAATAGTTACCACAATACCAATGAGATAAAGTGCTTTTTTAGACATAAAAAATTGATTTAAAGTTATATCAAATTTAACGAAAAATAACTTATGTGTTTGTGTATCAATTAGTTATTTTTGTATCAGAATAAGACATTTTAAAAGGTTACAGAAACAAAAAGTTTAAGTGATTTATTGTTCTAACTAATTGATTAACTTGCATAAGAAAAAATTTAAGAATAAAATGATTGAAATAGAAAGAAAGTTTCTTGTAAAATCAGGTGATTTTAAAGAACAGGCTTTTACTCAAAATAAAATTGCACAGGGTTATTTGAGTTCTCTTCCTGAAAGAACAGTTCGTGTAAGAATTAAAGGAAATAAAGGGTTTATTACTATAAAAGGAATTGGTCATCACGGTGGAATGTCTCGTTTTGAATGGGAAAATGAAATTCCGCTTGACGAAGCACAGGAATTGCTTAAATTATGTGAAAAAGGTAAAATTGAAAAAACGCGATATGAGATAAAAGTCGGAAAACATGTTTTTGAAGTGGATGAATTCTACGGAGAAAATGAAGGCTTGGTAATGGCAGAAATTGAATTGGAATCAGAAACAGAATCTTTTGAAAAGCCCGAATGGCTTGGTGAAGAAGTTACTAATGATGAAAGATATTATAACGCTTATTTGAGTAAAAATCCCTTTAAAGACTGGGAAAAATAATAAATTATGACAGAATATGATTTGATAATTGTTGGAGGCGGACCAATTGGATTAGCCTGCGCAATTGAAGCTCAAAAGAAAAACTTGCGTTATTTAATTATTGAAAAAGGGGCAATTGTAAACAGTATTTTCAATTATCCATTATATATGACTTTTTTTTCAACGGCTGAACGGCTGGAAATTGGAGATATTCCGTTTAATTGTCTGGCGCCAAAACCAGGTCGCCAGGAAGCTTTAGAATATTACCGAAATATTCATCGTTATTTTAATTTCTCAATGAGTTTATTTGAAAGGGTAATTAGCGTTAAAAAACAGGAGAACTCAATCTTCAGAATAATTTCTGATAAAAATACATACGAGGCCAAAAATGTTGTCATTGCTACAGGTTTTTATGATATTCCTATTAAGATGAATATAAAAGGCGAGGAGTTGCCAAAAGTTCGTCATTATTATAAGGAAGCTCATGAATATGCCTTTAGGAATATTCTTGTTGTTGGCGCTAATAATTCATCTGTTGACGCGGCATTAGAATGTTGGCGAAAAGGCGCAAATGTTACTATGGTTATTCGTAAAAACGAAATAAATAACAGAGTAAAATATTGGGTAAAACCAGATATAGAAAACCGAATCGCCGAAGGAAGCATAAAAGCGTACTTTGAATCGAATATTACTGAAATTAAAGAAAATGAAGTTGAAATCGAAACTCCAAACGGGAAAATAACAATTGAAAATGACTTTGTTTTGGCGTTAACAGGTTATAAACCTGATTTGACCTTTCTTGAAAATATGGGAATTCATCTTTCTAATGATGAATTGAAAATTCCGACGTACAATCCTGAAACCATGGAAACAAATATTGAAGGTTTGTTTCTTGCAGGCGTAGTTTGCGGCGGAATGCAAACACATAAATGGTTTATTGAAAATTCAAGAATTCATGCTAATATGATTGTAGATTATATTACTTCAAAGTAAAAAACTTTTAAGAACTACAGGAAAGCATTGAACAACCTACTTTTGAGCGTGCCCAATCTGGTCGTTTTACAAACCATTTTTCAGATTCAGGTTGTTCGTCATAAGGCTTTTGCAGTAATAAATACAGTTCATTTATCAGTGAATAATCTCCCTGATCTGCTGCATCAATTGCCAATTGCGCCATATAATTTCGAAGCACATATTTTGGATTTATCTTGTTCATTTTTTCTGCTCGATTTTCACCGGAAAGGTCTTCGGTATTTAATCTTTCGATGTAAACAGAAAACCATTTTTTCCAGGATTCCAGAATTTCTCCCGAAATTTCTTCGGGAATATAAAAAGCGTCCTGAATTTTTTCAATGGCATCTTTCGCAGAATCCGACTTTAAAACTTTACTTAAATTTCTAAAAAAGATAGTCATATCCGTTTCAGATAATTGTAGAACAGTTTCTAAAGCAGTGATTAATTTACTGTCAGTTTCAGTTGAAGTAAATATTCCTAATTTACTTAAAAACATTGTTTTATAATCTGAATCAAAATCAATGATAAACGATTCAAGTATTTTTTCTAAAGGTTCGGCTTCGTTGATCAAAGGATAAAGAGCATTCGCCAATTGGTACAAATTCCATTGTGCAACCTGAGGCTGATTTCCAAAACGATATCGTCTGTTTTGACTGTCTGTTGTATTTGGCGTCCAGCTTGGATCATAATTTTCTAACCAGCCATAAGGGCCGTAATCAATCGTGATTCCGTGAATAGACATATTATCCGTATTCATTACCCCGTGCACAAAACCAACGCGCTGCCAATGCAAAATCATTTCGCGGGTAGTATCTGCAACCTTTTTAAAGAATTGTAAATATTGTTCTTTTGGCTCTCCTTTAATTTCAGGAAAATAATATTTGATATTGTACTCGACAAATTGTTTCAAATTTTTAAGCTCATTTCTGGCAGTAAGCATTTCAAAACTTCCAAAGCGAATAAAAGATGGAGCAACACGACAAACAATGGCGCCTTTTTCGTAGGCTGGATTTCCGTTGTATAAAATATCACGCAAAACTTCATCACCAGACAACATCAGCGAAAGCGATCGGGTAGTGGGAACTCCCAAATAATACATAGCTTCGGCACATAAATATTCTCTTATTGATGAACGCAAAACAGCCAAACCATCAGCAGTTCTGGAATAAGGTGTTTTTCCTGCGCCTTTTAATTGAAGCGTAAAAAAATCATTATTATATTCAACTTCAGTTAAATTTATAGCGCGGCCGTCACCTAATTGTCCAGCCCAATTTCCGAATTGATGTCCGGCATAACACATCGCATAAGGTTTTGTATCCGGTAGAATTTCTTTTCCCGAAAATGCATTCAAAAATGATTCAGACTGAATTTCCTCTGCAGAGATTCCAACTAAATCAGCAACTTCTTCTGAAGCGTGAATTAGTTTTGGATTTGAAGGTTTTGTTGGATTTACGTATGAAAAAAGCGCATTTTTAACCTGACGAATTTCATTTGTTTCGTCTGGATCTGCAGGTAATTCAGCAGTAAAACGATTATTTATTTTTAAATTTTTCATTTCATTTTTATTTTTCCAGCCACTGATTAAAATGATAGATAAAACATTTAATTTTGAAATTAAGAAAAATGAAGCTGTGCTTCTTAATATAACTTAATCACTTAATGGTAAAAAAATCTTTTTAATCTATGGCTAAACTTTTTATTCAATTAATTTATCAGCGTACATTTTTTTTAATTTCTGTACTTTCGGGTCAATTACGATTTGGCAATAACGAGCATCCTGATTGTTGTTATAATAGTTTTGATGATCTTTTTCGGCATTGTAAAATACTTCAAATTCAATTAATTGCGTTACAATTGGATCGTCGTAAAAATCTTTTACTTCTTCAAAAACTTGTTTAGCGATTGCTTTTTGTTCTTCATTATGATATAGAATAACAGAGCGATATTGTGTGCCAACATCTGCGCCCTGACGATTTAGAGTTGTTGGATCATGACTTGTCATAAATATAAAAATTAAATCATGATATGAAATTATGTCAGGATCAAATGTAACTTGTATGACTTCGGCGTGACCGGTTCTGCCAGTACAAACTTCACGATAAGGCGGGTTTTTAATAAAACCTCCCGAATATCCTGATTTTAAAGATTCTATTCCTTTTAAACGCTGAATTACAGCTTCTATACACCAAAAACATCCACCACCAAAAGTAGCTACAGATAAATTTTCCATTAAATGTTATAGTTAAAGTTTTATATGCCCTATTAAACCGATAGAATATTATGATAATTTAGTTAAAAAACGACTCTTTAATTAAAGATACTAAAAGGTTATTTAATGTTTGAAGTTTATAATTGATAAATTCACAATTCTGTAAAAAAGCAATATATTTGCAGTCAAACTCAGGCACAATAATGAATAGCAAAAATAATACCATCAGTTTAGAAACATATTTTCAGGATTTTAGAAAAAATATTGTCGGAATTAATCAGGATTTTATGTCTCCTTATGGTAAAAAACAGATCATTTATACGGATTGGACTGCCAGTGGAAGATTATATCGCCCTATTGAGGAGAAACTGCTTAATGAATTTGGACCTTTTGTAGCAAACACTCATACAGAAACGACTGTGTCAGGTACTGCCATGACAAAGGCATATCACCATGCCAGACATATTATCAAACGTCATACAAATGCAAATGAAAATGATGTTTTAATTACCGATGGAACCGGAATGACGGGAGTTATCAATAAATTTCAACGTATTTTAGGTTTAAAAATTCCTGAGAACTTAAAGGATTTTACAACTGTTCCTGCTGAAAAAAAACCTGTTGTTTTTATTTCACATATGGAGCATCATTCGAATCAAACGTCTTGGTTAGAAACTATTGCCGATGTTGAAATTATTCCATCATGCGAAAAAGGTCTTTTTTGTTTGGATAATTTAGCTTTATTATTAGAAAAACATAGTGACAGAGCTATCAAAATCGCTTCAATAACATCTTGTTCGAATGTTACAGGATTAAAAACTCCTTTTCATGAAGCGGCAAAATTAATGCATCAGCATAATGGTGTTTGTTTTGTAGACTTCGCGTGTTCAGGCCCTTATGTAGAAATTGATATGCATCCTAAAGATCCGGAAGCATATTTAGATGCTATTTTCTTTTCACCTCATAAATTTTTGGGTGGTCCGGGAACTTCGGGAGTTTTGATTTTTAATAAAAAATTATACAATAATATGATTCCTGATTGTCCTGGCGGCGGAACTGTAAGCTGGACAAATCCTTGGGGAGAACATAAATATATTGACAATATCGAGGATCGTGAAGATGGCGGAACTCCGGGTTTTCTTCAGGTTATAAAAACGGCCCTGGCAATTGAGTTGAAGGAAGAAATGGGAATTGAGAACATTTTACAGCGCGAACACGAAATTGTTGATTTTGTTTTTAATGAATTAGAATCTGTTGAGAATATTAAAATTCTTGCCGGTCAGCATAAAAATCGTTTGGGCGTTGTTTCTTTTTTTATTGAAAATTTGCATTTTAATTTAGGTGTGAAATTACTGAATGATAAATTCGGAATTCAAACCAGAGGCGGATGCAGCTGTGCCGGAACTTACGGTCACTTTTTATTGCACGTAGATCAGGAAACTTCGAATAAACTGGTGAATGAAATTACGATTGGTGATTTGATCAAAAAACCGGGATGGATTAGAATGTCAATTCATCCAACAACTACTGATGAAGAAATTACTTTTGTTTGCGATAGTATTAAAGATTTAGCTAAAAACCACGAAACATGGGCTTTAGATTATTCATATAATAATAGCACAAATGAATTTATCCATAAAAATGCAAATTCGTTTGAAGATGAATTGGTAGCGAAGTGGTTTAAGTCTTAAAAAACAATATTACTGTGCTTCCTGAAATTTTTTAAGTGATAATAAGGCTTGTTCTTTTATTTTGTCCTGAAAAAATCCTGTCCAGCCCAATAATAATCCTTTAATTCCAAAAGCTTGTTTGGACCATTTCCAGACATCAAAATTATCGGTGTGTTTTATAATTAAACCATCCTGAAAAATAAATTCGGCGGCAATTTTGTTGATTACGTTTCTGTTGGTTCTGCTAAAATTATACGTAGCCACCCAATTTGCAGAACCGGTAAAATCGTCAGCTTTTATATTAGAGAACTCAATTTTAAGACTGCCTTTACTTCTTAAAAGTAACATTTTCCACATATCAGAAACCTGTCCTTCTTTTAATAAACCAAAAGCGGGATCAATAAAATGAACTTTTGGATGATAACATTCACTCATTGTTTGGTAATCGGCATTTGCAAAAGCGGTATAAAATTTGGCGATTAAGTTTTCGTTCGAGTTCATAGAATACAATTAGATTATAAATATAGATTTAATATAAGAAAAAATCTTTATAAAATACTAATTTCTTTAGCTGTATTGAATGTTTTTTTAGATTGATCGAACGCTGTAGAAAAATAAGACATTTTATTTACTGCTGTAAAATATCCGGTTTGGTTGCCAAAAGTGTTTGAATTTCCGGTAATTATAAATCTAATTCCTTTAATATCAGTATTTTTCAATTTATTCATTTCTGCGGGAGTAAAATAATAGTAAGATGTTGTTTTACCATCGGCAGATTCTTTTACATTTTTGTCTGTGCAGGCAATAACATCGGCATTGGCAAGATCTACATAAACGCCTCCGGCAATTCGGGCTTTATCATTTGCTGTTGCGATTGTTAATTTTAAAATTCCCCCTTTGTCTGTTTTTGCAATCTGTACGCCAACTTCGCCGGTATACGCATATTTTTCGCAGATAAAAGTATAATTTTGTGTTGCCGAAAAAGGTTTAGAACCATTTACAATCATTGTTTGCTGAGCATTTGATAATGTTGAAATTAACAATAACACAAAAAGAGGGAATTTTAAATTCATAGTTTAATGGTTTATTAGTCTGTTATTTGAGATTCGAATTTTTCATCCCAATCCATAGATTTTATTGCAGAAACTAAATTTTCTTCATTTACAAAAACACGCAATTCTTTGTTAGCCACTTTTTTGCTGTACAATGCATGATATCGATAAATTGTTTCTTGTTTTGTTTTATAAACACCATCTAATTTCAAATCAATAAAACTGCCATAATATTGTCTAAATCTTTGGCATGTTTTTGTCAGGCGTTCCTCTGTTGTGTTTTCCATTACAGATGGTGTAACTTCGGTTTCATTAAAAGGTTTAAATTTAGACGTGTTGCAGGTTTCTAAAACGCGCTTGCCCAAATCATACGCTTTTTGCTGTTGCAATGAACTAATTTCAGTCGAAACAACTTTTTTAATTTTTAAATCTTCGGTATCTCTGCTTATGGTTTTCGATTTACAGCCAATAAGCAACAACAAACATATAATCAATACTGCTTTCTTCATAACTATTTATGTTATTTTTAATAATAAGTTAGGGTCGGGACAGTTTTCTATATAAAAATTTAAGTCATTAATGTTGCAAACTCCGGGATAATCGCCATTATAATTTTCGATATTATTTATAATCTGAAAATGCAAATGTGGTGCATAATCGCCATTAATTGTAGAATCTCCAAAGGTTGCTAAACTTTCACCTTTCTTAAAAACAGTCCCAACGGTTAAGTTTTCTATACTTTCTAACGATAAATGTCCGTATAAAGTATAAAATTTTTCATTTTCAATCTCATGTTCCAATATAATCGTTGGACCATAATCGCCCAAACCTTCGTTATTTTTAAAACTATGAATTTTTCCGTCAAGCGGAGCTAAAATTATTGTACCCACTTTTCCCCATAAATCCAGACCAATATGAATATTGCGTTCGGGGTTATTATCACTTTTAAAAATAGTACTTCTTTGATATAAGTTCCGTCCTTCGATATAACCGCCAAAAGCGATTTCTGCATTATTCTTTTTTAAATAATTTGATATAAAATTTTCAAAATCAACAGCAGTTATTGGTTTCTTTTCAACCAGTTCTTTGTTGGTAACAGATAAATCTAATGCTGCATATTTTGAAAAATCTATACTTGAATCGATAACTTTAGTAGGTGGTAAAGTTTTTAAAATAGAAACTAGGGTCTTCATAAAATGGTAAATTAGGCGACTTTTTCAATGATAATTAATTCGTTGTGAACCTCTATGCGGGGCAACATTTTTGAGGAAAACAATTTAGGATTTATTTCTGAAATATACTTTTTATTTCTAACATTATGTGCTTCATCTAAAATCATGGTATTAAAAAGCACCACTCCTTCATTTTTTAGTAATGAAAAAACACGGTCTGAAAAGAAACTTTCAAATAAAAAATTGGGCATTTTTATATCTTCAAAAACATCTATAATTATTAAATCATATTTGTCTTTTGTTTTTAGCACAAATTCAAAAGCATCATCAATAATAATTTCAAGTTGTTTTATCTGATCGAGATTAAAATATTGATTTGCAATCTGTATTATATCAGGATCAATTTCAACTCCGGTAATTTTTCCTTTATATTCAATTTCGTCTACCAAAGTTTTAATGACACTTCCGCCGGCAACACCCAGCAATAAAACATGATTCATTTTTATAATATTTTCATACCCAATATTTCGCAAACCGTACCTTAATATACGCTGCAAACTTCCGTATGAATAATTGGTATTTTCAGAGTCTAAAACTAATTCACCGTTTGCCCAGGTAACTTCAATCATTTTACTTCTGGCCGATTTTTTTTTGAATATTTTTATGGGAATGAGATAACTGAATATTTTTTGAATCATTTCACAGGCTTTTACTCAAAATTACCATTAAAATCTTTTATTTTGCATCAAATAAAAAAAATTAATGAAGAAAGATTTATACAAGTTCATTTTTTTTAAGTTAATGGGCTGGAAAATAGTAGGTGTAGAAAATGCTGAAGTAAAAAAATGTATTCTGATGGTTATGCCGCATACAAGTAATCATGATTTTTATTTGGGGGTTTTAACTCGTGGAATTTCCGGGCTAGAAATGAACTGGGTTGGAAAAAAAGAATTATTTACTTTTCCGTTTGGATATTATTTTAAATATATGGGCGGAGAACCTTTAGATCGCACTGGCGGTTTAAATAAAGTAGATTCGATCGCAGCCATTTTTGACAGAAAAGAAGTTTTTCGTTTAGCAGTTGCTCCAGAAGGAACCCGAAAAGGAGTTAAAGAAATTAAAAGTGGTTTTTATTATATAGCGCTTAAAGCAAATGTGCCAATTGTTCCCGTAGCTTTTGATTGGGGAAAAAAGGAAGTGAATTTAGGAAAGCCATTTCATCCAACCGGAAATTACGAAGCTGATCTCGAAATTTTAAAAGAACATTATAAAGGAGTATTAGGAAAAATTCCTGAAAATGGAGTTTGGTTTTAGTTTTGAGGTTCACAGTAGTAGGTAAAGGTGCAAAGGTTCAAAGATGCAGAGGCTTTCTATAGAAACGCAGGACAGTGTCTTTATAGGTTCAAAGTTATTTTTATATATGGCGTGAGAATCGCTTAAACGAAAAATATTTTCAAAATTTTTTAAATACGCGAAAAATTCAAATTACGGGATATATACTTTAAATGTCCCGTTTTTATAAAAAAAAACAATTTTCTCAATTTCGCCTTCTTCAGAATTTAAATTTGAGTTTTTACTTTCCTGAAAAATTCTTTTTTCTGGATTTATTATTTCTTTATGATTCATTTCTGCAAATAGATCTGTAGAAATTAAACTTTCTTTTGATGAGATAGGAGCAGAAGGTTTTTCAATTTCTGTGGTATTTTCAATCTTTACATTAGAAGTTCCTTCGTCATTTTTCGGGAATGTTCCCTTTCCATTTAATATCCAATATAAATCAACATCCGGAAAAACATCTAGAATTTTAAGAACAAAATCCAGACTTGGTTTGTTTCTGCCAGAAAGTAGGTGAGACATACTAGAGCGCTGCACACCAATTTTATCAGCAAACGAAGAAGCATTTAATGCATAATAATCGAGTATTATTTCAAGTCTTTTTACAAAATCATCGATGTTTACCATTGTAAATTCTAGTTTAATTTATAGATGTTTACAAATGTAACTATAATAAATGAAATAAGCAATTTTACAATAGTGAACAGCAAGATTATGCATAAATAACGCTTAATTTAACTATAAGTGAAGCCTATTAAGTTATTGAAATAGAATAGTTTAGTATTTAGTGTTAACAGAAGTCACAAATGTTAACATGATAATCACAAAAAGGACATTTCCGATATTAAAATCTGTTTACATTTATAAATAATAGTCTTTTTTAAATGTTTACAATTGTAAAAATAAAGATGTTTACTTTTGTAAATTAATCAAAATACGATGAATTTAGAAGAATTATTTAACCAACACAAAGAGCAATCTATATCGGGTCGTTATCTTACTTTAGATCATATTCAGCCTTTATTAGACAAACTAAATACTAATAATCAAGTTAAAATTATAGGATATTCTGTTTTAAACAAACCTATATATAGTTACGAAATTGGTACGGGAGAAACACGTATTTATTTGTGGTCTCAAATGCACGGAAACGAAAGCACTACAACGAAAGCGCTTTTTGATTTTATAAACGTATTAAACAACGGATCTGATTTTGCCGAGAAAATGCTAAAAACATTTACTTTTTATGCTATTCCGATTTTAAATCCTGACGGAGCAGCGCTTTATACACGTGAAAATGCGAATAAAATTGATTTAAATCGTGATTCGCAAAATCTGACACAGCCAGAAAGTAATATATTAAGAGCTGTATTTGATACTTTTAAACCGCATTATTGCTTTAATCTTCATGATCAACGAACTATTTTTGGTGCCGGAGATACAGGAAAACCAGCCACAGTTTCGTTTTTAGCACCTTCTTATAATGAAGCACGTGAGATAAATGCTAACCGATTAAAGGCTATAAACCTTATTGCAGGTATTAATGAGGTGTTACAGGATTATATTCCGGGGCAGGTTGGGCGTTTTGATGATTCATTCAATATTAATTGTATAGGAGATACGTTTCAGTTTTTAGGTGTGCCGACGATTTTGTTTGAAGCAGGTCATTTTCCGGATGATTATCAAAGGGAAATCACGCGAAAGTTCCTATTTTTCTCACTAATTTCAAGTTTTAAACTACTCTCCGAAAACGATTTAGTTGATAATCGAATTAATGAATATTTGAATATTTCACAAAATAAAGTGGTTTTTTATGATTTTATGTATAAAAACATCAAAATAAATTATGATGGTATCGAAATTATTACGAATTTTGTCGCACAATACAAAGAAGAATTGATTGAAAATGAGATTCATTTCAACGCTTACATAGTTGAAGTAGGTGAGTTGGAAAATTATTTTGGACATTTAGAATATGATGGCAAAGGAGCAGAATATTCAGATGACTTTGGTAACTTTCCGAAATTGAATCAAAAAGCAGATTTTTATTTAAATAAAAATGTTAAATTTGTTAACGGATTGACAAAAAGTTAATTTTTATGTGAATTTGTTATTTTTTATATATATTTTTATACTTTGTAATAGCAATTAGTAATATTAATTAAAGAATTATGAGTAAATTTCGTTTAGATGAAGTAGATCACCAGATTTTAGATATGTTAATAGACAATACGAGAGTTCCGTTTACTGACATTGCAAAAAAATTATTGATATCTGCTGGAACAGTACATGTTAGAGTAAAAAAAATGGAAGACGCAGGAATTATCATGGGATCTTCATTAGCCTTAGATTACGATAAATTAGGGTATTCATTTATTGCTTATGTAGGTGTGTTTCTTAATAATACCTCTCAAACTAAATTTGTATTAGAGCGAATAAATCAAATTCCATTCGTAACTGTGGCTTCTGTAACTACAGGAAAATTCAATATTTTCTGTAAAATTAGAGCGAAAGATACTAAACATGCGAAGGAAGTTATTTTCATGATCGACGATATCGAAGGCGTTTACAGAACAGAAACAATGATTTCATTAGAAGAAAGTATAAACGATAAGAAGCGTTTGATGCATACTATTTTTAAAAATATGTAATATTTTCTTGAATGCTATATTAAAATATAACCTCAAGTTTATTCTTGGGGTTTTTTTATGACCTATTAACCAACCAACTACAACACAATTATGTATACGTTACCCAAAATTGAACGTTTTAATCAAGATGTTCTCTCAAAATACCACATTTATAATAGTGTTTTCATAACATTACCCTTTGATTCTATTGATAATACAGGAGTTTTACTGCCTTTATTTACAGAAACTTGCGAAACGGGATTTAAAAAACAAGAAACACCAAAAGAAATTTTTGATTTCTTTTCGAATAAATATTTAAACAATGCCTCTGAGACTGAAAAAATCGATTTAATGTTTCGATTTATTCAGTATATAGAACGTCAGATTGTATTGTTTGATGCGATTGAAGATGCAGCTTTTCCGGTTGTAAATAACATGGAAGGGCGCGGTTCTTTACGTGACATTAAAGAAAAATCAGATGCAAAGGAAAAAGACGACGATCTGATTGAATTTCTTGAAAATTTCAATGTCAGAACGGTTTTAACGGCGCATCCAACACAATTTTATCCTGGTCCGGTGCTTGGAATTATAAATGATTTGACAGAAGCAATTCGATTGAATAATTTATTAAAAATTAAAGAATTATTGGCGCAGTTAGGTAAAACACCTTTTATTCAAAACGAAAAGCCAAATCCTTATGATGAAGCGGTTAGTTTGATCTGGTATTTAGAGAATGTTTTCTATGCCACATCAGGTGAAATTGTGCATTATCTGCAAAAAAATATCCTTCACGGAAATGCAATTCAAAACCAATTAATCAAACTTGGCTTTTGGCCGGGAGGTGACCGTGACGGAAATCCTTTTGTAACAACCGAAATCACTTTGAAAGTTGCAGAGCGTTTGCGTACTTCAATTCTGAAGTGTTATTATGTAGAAATGAGAAGTTTAAAAAGAAAGTTAACATTCTCAGGAGTAGATACTTTAGTATCAGAACTTGAACATAAACTTTATCGTTCTGTTTTTTATTCAAAAGGAGAAATCTATATTACTTTAGACGAGTTATTATCGCAATTAAATAAAATTCGTAACATAATAATCGAAAAACATCAATCATTGTATTTAGATGAATTGGAAGCGTTTTTGGTTAAAATAAATTTATTCGGATTCCATTTTGCAACTTTAGACATTCGTCAGAATAGTAAAATTCACAATGCCGTTTTTAAAGACATAGTAAATCATTATCTGAATTCAGGTTCACAAATTTTCCCTGAAAACTATTATGAATTAACCGAAGCAGAAAAATTAGTTGTTTTATCTAAAGTAAAAGGAGAATTGAATCCGGAACATTTTGAAGATGAAATCACAAGATCTACTTTAGAATCTGTTCAGGCTATAAAAACAATTCAGGAACGCAATGGCGAATTTGGTGCAAACCGTTATATTATCAGTAATAACGAAAGTGCGCTGAATGTAATGGAAACTTTTGCCATGATTCGTTTAAACAATTGGGAAAACCCTACTGTGGATATTATTCCGCTTTTTGAATCTGTTGATGATTTGCAAAACGCGCATGAAATCATGGAGCAATTGTATACAAATCCCGAATATTCTAAGCATTTACAGGACCGAGGAAATAAACAAACGATTATGCTTGGTTTCTCTGACGGAACTAAAGATGGTGGCTATTTAATGGCAAACTGGAGTATTTATCAGGCTAAAATAGCACTGACTGAAATTTCAAGAAAATATGGCATTAAAGCGATTTTCTTTGATGGACGTGGCGGACCTCCGGCTCGTGGCGGTGGAAAAACGCATAAATTTTACGCTTCTTTAGGTCCAAAAATCGAAAACAACGAAATTCAGATAACAGTTCAGGGACAAACTATTAGTTCAAATTTTGGTACGTTAGATTCTTGCCGTTATAATATCGAAAACTTATTAAGTGCCGGTGTTACAAATCAGGTTTTCAGTAAAGATAAAAATGAATTAAGCGAGACCGAAACGGCGATTTTAACGCAGTTGGCAGGTTTAGGTTATGAAAAATATTTAAGCTTTAAAAATCATCCAAAATTTATTCCGTATTTGGAAAAGATGAGTACTTTAAAGTATTATTCTAAAACAAATATTGGAAGCCGTCCTTCAAAAAGAAGCAAATCAGAATCATTAGATTTTGCTGATTTAAGAGCAATTCCGTTTGTGGGTTCATGGAGTCAGTTAAAACAAAATGTACCGGGTTTCTTTGGAGTAGGAACTGCTTTGAAATATTTTGAAGACAATAATCAATGGGATAAAGTACATGATTTATATCACGATTCTTTATTTTTTAGAACCTTGCTTGAAAATAGTATGATGTCATTGGCGAAATCATTTTTTCCATTAACAGCATATATGAGAAAAGATCCTGAATTTGGAGAATTCTGGCAAATTATTTATGATGAATTCTTAGAAACAAAACGTCTTTTGCTTAAAATTGCAGGTCATAAAACATTAATGGAGAATTATCCTGATGGTATAGCTTCTATTCAGGTAAGAGAGCGTATTGTAATGCCGTTGTTGACGATACAACAATATGCTTTATTAAGAATTAATGAACTGAACAGAGAAAACAGCAACAACGAGGAGTTAATTAAGGTTTACGAGAAAATTGTTACCAGATCATTATTTGGAAATACAAATGCGAGTAGAAACTCCGCTTAAATATAGAATTTTAACTCATTTTATAATTAAAAATAAAAGAAATGAATTCAAGTCAATTATTAGAGAATGAATATTCAGGCGGTTTTACAACTTATATTCGAGAAGCCGGAGAAGTAAATTTAATTGAAGAATTAGAGATTTCTCTACATGATTTTATTCGGTTTGTTCAAAACATTCCGATGGATAAATTTGATTATCGTTATGCTGAAGGAAAATGGACGATCAAAGATATTATTCAGCATTTGATTGATTGCGAACGTATTTTTGCTTATCGTGCTTTGCGTTTTTCAAGAAACGACCAAACACCTTTGGCAAGTTTTGAAGAAGATGATTATGCTAATAGTACAAACTCAAACGGAAGAAGTATTCAGGATTTATTAACTGAATTATCAGCGTTAAGACATTCAAATTTATTGTTTTACAAAAGCTTATCTGAAGAACAGCTTAAACGTATAGGAACAGCTTCTAATAATCAGATTTCTGTTCGTGCTTTGGGTTTTGTGATCATTGGACATCAAAAACATCATCAAAAAGTGTTTGAAGAAAGGTATTTGTAACGTATGAAATATTAGAATATAAAAAAATCCTGTGAATACTTCACAGGATTTTTTTGTTTTCAGAATCTTGTCATAAAATACGAATAGTATTTCTTTGACGCGTTACTTACAGAGATCCCACGTTCCTCGCAATGACATAAAATGCGAATTCTACTTATTTCTCTCTACAATCGCAAGTCCAAATCTAATTGTATCGTAAGAAACTTTTTCTTCAAAATAATCGTAGTAAGGTTTTAGAGCAGTTGGATATTCTAGTTCTATTTGTGCTTTGTGAAGTAGTTTTACTTCTTTTTCAGTAACAAACTGATTTATATCAATATTATGACCGTCTGCATACAATTTCGCTAAATGCGAAACAATTGTAGTGCGCCCCAGATTTCGTTTTCCGGCAATTTCGTCTATAGAATCTCCATTTTCAAAAAGCTCTAAAGTTGTTTTATAGGTGTTGCTTTCTTTTTTTACTTTACTATTTTCTTTTTTTACTTTTTCGTAATAAACAATGGCATCTATAAATTCTGAGCCGTATTTTTCAAGCTTGGCTTTACCAACACCATCAATGGCAAGAAATTCTTCATCGCTCATTGGTCGTAACGTTTCCATTTGTCTTAAAGCAGCGTCACTGAAAATTACATACGCAGGAACTTCTTCATCTTTTGAAATTTCATAGCGTAATTTTCGCAGTATTTCAAAAAGAGAATTTTTTGCTGTTTTGGCTTTTGTTTCTTTGATTTCGTTTTTATCAATTACTTTTTTAACAACAGTGGTCAATTTTACTTTTTCTCCTTCAAACAAAACCTTTCTTGCAAAAGAGGTGAGCAAAATTTTATTGTGCTGATGAAAAGCAATTTCACAATATCCTAAATTAATTAACTGAATAAGATATTGATTCCAGTCGTACCATGAAATGTCGGCGCCAATTCCGTACGTCTTTAAGCTTTGATAATTTTTTTCGTAGATATACGCGTTTTTTGAGCCTCTTAAAAAGTCTACAATTACAGCCAAAGGCTCAGATTCCTGCAAACGGCTAATGGCGGACAATGCTTTTTGTGCCAAAATTGTTCCGTCAAAAAATACGGGTGGTTTTTTACAAATATCGCAATTCCCACAATTTTCATTCACCAGTTCGCCAAAATAGGAGAGTAGAATTTTGCGTCGACAACTCAAAGCGTCGGCATATTGCTTCATTCTTTCCAGTTTAGCCAACTGAACATCAGAGTTTAATCCTTCTGAAGCAAATTTCTGAAGTTGAATTACATCGGCATAACTTTCAAATAAAACCGTTTCAGCAGGCAATCCGTCACGTCCTGCGCGACCAATTTCCTGATAATAACCTTCAATGTTTTTTGGCAAATTATAATGAATTACCCAGCGTACATTAGATTTATCGATTCCCATTCCGAAAGCTATTGTTGCGCAAACGACCTGACAATCATCATTGATGAATTCATCTTGCGTTTTTGCACGGAGTTTATTATCTAAACCGGCGTGATAGGCTTTTGCTTTTATGCCGTTTTTCAATAACTTATCTGCGAGTTCTTCTGTAGTTTTTCTGCTCAGGCAATAAATAATACCTGATTCATTTGGTCTATTTTCTACAAAATCAATAATCTGTTTTACTCTGTCTAAAGCCGGGCGAACTTCCAGACTTAAATTTTTACGATCAAAAGAAGCAACAAAAGTTTTTGGATTTCTTAATTTTAATTGTTTTGTAATATCCGTTCGTGTTGCCTTATCTGCAGTAGCAGTCAAAGCCAGAACGGGAGTAGAAGGGAAGCGGCTTTTTAAATATCCTAAATTAGTATAAGCCGGTCTAAAATCATGTCCCCATGATGAAATACAATGCGCTTCATCAATTGCAATTAAGCTGACTGTCAATTCATTAAAAACTACATCAAGATAAGATAAACTTTCAGGAGCAATATAAACAAGCTTAAAGGTATTGGATTTTAAATTATCAATATAAAACTGCTGTTCTTCGCTGGATTGGCTGCTGTTTATGTAACAGGCAGAAATACCGTTGGTTTTTAAACTATCAACCTGATCTTTCATTAAGGCAATTAAGGGAGAAATGACAATTGTAATTCCTGGCAAAACTAAAGCGGGTAATTGAAAACAAATCGATTTTCCGCCACCGGTTGGCATTATTGCCAGTGCATCCTGTCCAGAAAGTATGGTGTTTATAATAGTTTCCTGATTAGGTCGGAATTTTTCAAAACCAAAATTTTCTTTTAGTTTGGCGTGCAGTATTTCTGAATTCATGGCTTATAATTTATGGCAGTAAATATAGGAAGAAATAACAAATTGTATAATTTTTCTTATAATTTAAAATCACATTGATATTTTGAAATTAGTAATCTAAACAAAAAAAGGAACCCGAATTGAGTTCCTTTACTTTATTTTTAAAGAGATGAATTAATCTTCATCGTCTTCATCATCTTCGTCAGCAATATCATCCGGATCTTTATCCTCATCGTCATCATCGTCTCCGCCATCAACATCTGGTTTGTCTAGATTATCATCATCATCGTCGTCATCAATATCGTCATCAAGATCAAGACCTTTTACTGGTTCGATTACATCAACATCTACGTCGATATCATCATCTTCATCGTAATTTTCAATTCTGTCGGCAAGTTTAGTACTAATTTTTACTAAATAAATAGTGTCTTCTGTACGAACTTCAACAGCTTCGATCAATTCGTTTTTAGCATTTCTAAAACGGATTACATCCGAATCATCATAACCATCAGGAAATTTCTCTACCAAAAGGTTCAAAATTTCGTTGGTAAGTTTAGCGTAGTCTACTATAACTCTTTTCATAAATATCCTATAAATCTAATAAGTAAGCAAAAATTAACGGTGCAACGATTGTAGCATCCGACTCAATAATAAATTTAGGGGTTTTAATATCTAATTTACCCCAAGTGATTTTCTCGTTTGGAACTGCTCCGGAATAAGAACCATAACTGGTTGTTGAATCTGAAATTTGGCAGAAATAAGACCAAAACGGAATATCATGCATTTCCATATCCTGATACAGCATTGGCACAACGCAAATAGGAAAATCTCCTGCAATACCACCACCAATTTGGAAAAATCCAATTCCGTTAGCGCTATTTTTTGGATACCAATCAGAAAGGAATACCATATATTCAATTCCTGATTTCATGGTAGAAGCTTTCAAATCTCCTTTAATTACGTATGAAGCAAAGATATTTCCCATCGTACTATCTTCCCATCCCGGTACAATAATAGGTAAGTTTTTCTCTGCAGCTGCATACATCCAGCTATCTTTTAAATCTATTTCATAATATTCTTCTAAAACACCGGATAATAGCATTTTATACATGAATTCATGTGGGAAATAACGCTCACCTTTATCGTCAGCATCTTTCCAGATTTTATAAATGTGTTTTTGTAAACGACGAAATGCTTCATGCTCAGGAATACAAGTGTCAGTAACACGATTTAATCCTCTTTCAAGCAAAGCCCATTCGTCTTCTGGTGTCAAATCACGATAGTTAGGCACTCTTTCGTAGTGAGAGTGTGCTACTAAATTCATGATATCTTCTTCTAGATTGGCTCCGGTACATGAAATGATCTGTACTTTATCTTGTCTAATTATTTCGGCAAAAATTTTACCAATTTCTGCTGTACTCATAGCGCCAGCCATACTTACCATCATTTTAGCACCATTTGCCAATTGTTGTTCGTATGCTTTTGCAGCATCGACTAAAGAAGCAGAATTAAAGTGTAAATAATGTTTTTCAATAAACTGACTGATTGGTCCTTTCATTTTGTTTTGTTTTTGTTTTTTTTTGAATTAAAAGTTAACCTTTTGGGATGGTACTGCAAATTAATAATTTTATGGATATTAACATTTAATTTGCAGGTTTTTTTTTATACTTTTTTTGTATATCCTAAAATTTTCAATACATCGTCAGAAGTTTGCTGTTCTGAGAAGACCTCAGTTGCTAATATTCCGTTTTCGTCACGATCTATTAAAATATGTTTAGGCTGTGGAATCAAACAGTGGTGTAAACCTCCGTAACCTCCAATAGTTTCCTGATACGCACCAGTATTAAAGAAACCAATATACAATGGCTTTTCTTTGTTGTATTTAGGCAAATAAATCGCGTTCATATTTTGTTCTGAATTGTAATAATCGTCACTATCACAAGTCAATCCTCCTAATAAAACCCGTTCGTAAGTATCGTTCCAACGGTTTACCGCCAGCATAATAAAACGCTTATTTATAGCCCAAGTATCCGGCAAAGTAGTAATGAATGACGAATCAATCATATTCCATTTTTCTCTGTCATTTTGTTGCTTTTGATACAAAATCTGATAGATAGCGCCACCGCTTTCGCCTACAGTAAATGACCCAAATTCTGTAAAAATATTAGGAACGTCAACTTCTGCTTCATCGCAGGCGATTTTAATCTGATTAATAATTTCATCAATCATATATTGATAATCATATTCAAAAGCAAGCGAGTTTTTAATCGGGAAACCACCTCCAATGTTTAATCCATCAAGAGTAGGGCATTCCTTTTTAAGCGCAATGTATACTTTAATACATTTTACTAACTCATTCCAATAATATGCTGTATCGTTTATTCCGGTATTAATGAAAAAGTGAAGCATTTTCAGCTCTAGTTTATCATTTTCCTGAATTTGTTTCTTGTAAAACGAAACTATGTTTTTATATCCAATACCTAATCTAGATGTATAAAACTCAAATTTAGGTTCTTCCTCAGCTGCAATACGAATTCCAATTTTGAATTTTCCTTTAATTTCTGCCTGAAGCAAATCAAGTTCTTCGTAATTATCAATAATCGGAATGGTGTTTTTATGTCCGTTATTAATTAATCTTGCAATATTACTGATGTATTCATCTCTTTTAAAACCATTGCAAATAACGTAAGTACTTTTGTTGATTTTACCATTCTCCAGCAAATTCTCCACAATATTAACGTCAAACGCCGAAGATGTTTCAATATGAATGTTGTTTTTGAAAGCTTCATTCATAATATATTCAAAATGAGAACTTTTTGTACAATAACAGTAGTAATATTTTGCTTCGTATTTGTTTTTTTCCATTGATTTTCTGAACCAGGCTTTTGCTTTGTTGATATTTTCAGAAATCTGAGGCAAATAAGTAAACTTTAATGGCGTACCATATTGTTCAACTAATTTCATCAAGTCGATATTGTGAAATTGTAAGTTGTCTTTGTTTAATTTAAATTCCTCTTGTGGAAAGTAGTATGTTTGGTTTATTAGATCAGAATATTTTGTATTCATTTATTTTTCAATATTTTAGGATTGTAATTTTAATTTAAGATACGATAATAATCTTAAATTCAAACCCTAATATTGGCAAATATGATTTGCAGTTTTTCGTGTTCGGCTTTTGAGCAAAGGAAAACATCAAAACAAAACGGACTTTTACTATTATAAAAACGATTCAACATTCTTAGTAAAGAACTATTGAGCCGGTTTCTATAAGAACTAAACTGTCTTTGTTTATTGTTTGTTTTCATCGTGGCAAATGTAAAAAATAATATATACCTAAAGCAAAGGTTTTGATTAAAAAAAGTTTAAGATTTATAATCCTGAAACGCATTCAGAATCAATTTATTTTCAACGGATTGATTAATTTTTATCTTTCCGATTGCTTCAATCAATGCAAATTGAATTAATCCATATTCATTTTTTTTGTCGTGAACAAGTAATTCTAATATAGGTTCGATGTCATTTTCTTCAAATGCGATGTGATCATAAATATCCTGAATTGCGGTTTTAATTTCGGTATATTCTGCCGCTGTAATTAAGTTTTTATGCAACGAAATATAACTTTCCAGAATCATGCCAACAGCAATCGCTTCACCATGCAGCAAAGTTTTCTTGGTTTCACTTTCTAAAAAGTAACTTTCGATGGCGTGACCCAAAGTATGACCGAAATTTAAGGCTTTACGAATATTTTTTTCTGTTGGATCCTGAATTACAATTTCATTTTTAATTTCGACAGAACGATAAATTAATTCGTCAAAATCTGCGTAATCAATTGATTTTAAGTCTAAAAATTGTCTCCAGTAAGCAGCATCATATATTAAACCGTGTTTTAGCATTTCTGCCAGACCGGAACGCATTTCGCTTTGTGGTAAAGTTTCAAGATATTGTGTATCAATTAAAACCATTTGAGGAACGTTGATAACACCAATCTGGTTTTTAAGATTTCCAAGATCAACGCCTGTTTTTCCTCCAACAGAAGCATCAACCATAGATAATAAGGTAGTTGGAATATTTATAAAATCAACGCCACGTTTAAAAGTTGAAGCTACAAATCCGCCCAAATCAGTTACAACGCCGCCGCCAAGATTAATTACAAGAGATTTTCTGTCAGCACCAAGTTCCGTAAGTACGTTCCAGATTTGAATACAGGTTTCAATATTTTTATTGGCTTCACCGGCTTCAAATTCGATGATTTCTATAGTTAAATCAGTTTCAAGTAAAGGCAAAAATTTAGGCAAGCAGTATTCATTTGTTTGATTATCAACTATAATAAACAAATTAGAATATTTATTTTCTTTTAAATGTGTATTTAAGGCTTCGTAAGCATTTTGGTTAAAATGTACGAGATAATTATTGGCTTGAATAGACTGCATATTTCACGGGTTAATTGAAACCGCAAAATAAGGCATTTTTAAGGAAATAATATTCAAACTTTTGTGCTAATTTGTTTTAAAATGAATCATTCTAATTAAGGTTTAAATTATTTACTTTATTTAAAAACTAAATTAAGACTTATTACTTACATTCTTTAATTAATTGCTGTTGTGCTCCTCCAAAATTTTTAGCTTTAGACAAATTAAAATATTTGCAGGCATTTTTCTGATCATTATTTTTTAAGTAACAAATACCAATATAGTACTCTGCTAATCCATTATTTAAACCTGGATATTTTACTGCATCAAGAAAGTAAGTCAAAGCTTGGATATAATTTTTTGAATAATAATAATTTAGACCAATACTTTGTAGTAAGTACGCATCTTTAGGATCTATTTTTAATGCTTCTTTAAAAGATTCAAGTGATTCATTAAATTTTGATTGTGATAACAATACCTGCCCATCCAAAGTGTATTTTTTTACTAGAAGATTGCTCTTTAATTTTTTTAAAGTACTATCATTTGGCATTTCTTTTAATCCGTGATCTATAAAGCTATTTAAACTCTTCTCATTATATTTTGCTTTTTGCAATTCAGTAGCCGGAATACTCCAGGTTTCCGCAATCTTTCTGTATTTTGAAAATAATTTATATTCTTTAAGTATTTCCGTAGTATCCTTTTTTACTGCGGCTAAACTAGTTGAATGTTGATAGTAAAATAAATCTCTAGGGCGTAAGTAAAAAGCTTCTTTAATATAAACATACGCACTGTCGACATTGTTTTTTTCTTTGGAAATTAAATGTTTATAATAATTTATCCTACCAGTATATGGGTTGATTTTGCTTGCTTTAGAAAAACAAACATATGCTTTTTCATAGTTTTTTTCACGTAAATAATAAATACCTGCGTATTCGTAATAGGCTTCTGAGGTGTTAAAAACATTAGGATATAATGGTAATCGACTTATTACTTCATCACCTGTTAAAGCTCCTTTAGTCTGATGATTAATATCATCTTTCTTAATTAAATCTTCTAAAGTTGAAGCTTTATTGATTAAATAGGCAGAGTAAGTTGTAATTATTGTCACTAAAAGCAAAATTGGGTATAATTTGATTTTATGGTTTTTTAGTAATTTAAAATCATCTAAAACAAGTTTGTTTATCACGGTTAACGATAATAATAATGACAGAAAAATTTGCATTGTGGGTCTGTATAACGGGAAGTTGAATAGTGAATCCATTCCATATACTACTACTAGCATTAAGGTTAACATTGCAACAGTCCTTACATCAGGATCAGTAGAGTAGATGATTTTTTTTGCATTGACAAAGAAAACAAATACAAAAAGTGATAAAAAAACGAATCCGTTTACTATTCCTGTTTCGGCAGTAATTTCCAGAAAATCATTATGGGTATTTAATGAAACAATAGAATCATTTTCAGTTGTCGCCTCATATGGTATTGATTCTATAAGGTAATTTCCTAATCCAACACCTAAGAAAGGGTTTTGTTTGGATAGTTTTATAGCATTTCCCCAATATCTTAATCTTGCCTGAGATGAGGCATCTTCTGTATTTATTTGCTGAAGTTTATTGTCAATAGAAACATAACGACTATTAGTCGTTTTTTTAAACATATTAGTTGAAATAAATATAGAAATTAAGAGAGGTAAAATTAGAATTGAAACTTTGAGAAGGTAAGCTTTACTAAAAGAATTTATTTTTAAGTAAGAAAAAATATAAATCAAAAAGATTAAAATAGTACTAAGTAAGGCTGTTCTGGCTCCTGTTAAAAAAATTACCGTAGTTACAAGGAGTAACGTAATTAATAATAGTAATTTTTTATAATTGGTAAAATGGGTAATGCCTAATAATAAAAATGGAATTTTTATGGTTAAACTGGCAGCTAATATATTAACATTACCTGCGTTTCCAGTCATTCTGATCAAAGCGCTGTCAATAGAAGCTTTATAAGTTTGCATAAATTCGTTGAATACCTGCCAGCTCTGAAAAAAAGCACCAATAGAAATAATAATAATAATTTTGTAAAGTAGATCAATTTTGTCTTTTAATAAAATACAAAGGTTTATAAACAAACAAAATACAATTAATAGTTGTGTAATTTTTGTAAAAAAAAGAGAAGTGTTGCCAGCAACAATAATAGATAATAGTGAGATAAATAAAAAAACTAAATAACTTCTAAAAATATAACTTTTTTTTAATATTGGAACCAGATCTTTAGAGATAAGTTTTAAATTGAAACAAACATAAATACCGAATACTAAATTTAATAATGATAAATATAAAAATTGCGGATTTATAGTTGTCATACCTTTATGAGGTAAAAAATCGACTACCAAAATCAATCCAGTAAAAAGTAAGACAATAAAATTTGGAATTAGTGATATTTCGCTATTTGTGCTTGCGCGGATATTATACATAATAAAAATATAATTTTTGCAAATATAATTTTTTTACGTTTAATCTTGTTAAAAAAACAAATGAAATATAATTTTTTTCTTACTTTCAAAATGTTAACATCTTTATTATTAAATAAATAATATTTTACAACTGTCTAATTTGTTTTACAATAAATAATTCTAATTAAGATTTAAAGCGTTTATTCCAAAATTTCACAAAGAAGTAAACTCTCACCATAAAACTTATTTCCTAGTTAACAATATGAAAAAATATGACACTTATTACTAAATAATATTCAAAAGTCTATCTATATTTGCACAAAAAACTGACCTTAATGGAAAAAATATTCGATAACACACAAGTTGCATTTTCGCTAAAAAGCGATACAGAACTTGATAGAGCTTATTTTCTTTTTAAAATGATCGACAGCCAGCCCTTGGTAAGAATAGGAACTGCTGTTACAAATTTTGCTATTAAAGCAAATCTTCCTGTTGAAGGATTAATTCGCGCAACTGTTTTTGACCATTTTTGTGGTGGTGTAAACGAAGACGATTGTATTACAGTAGTTGACAAAATGTTTACCAAAGGAGTTTCATCTGTTTTAGATTATTCAGTTGAAGGAAAAGAAGAAGAGGAGCAATTTGATGCGGCTTTACAAATGACTTTAAAAACTATTGAATTTGCTAAAGAACGTTTGGCGATTCCGTTTGCAGTTTTTAAACCAACTGGTTTTGGGCGTTTTGAATTGTATGAGAAACTAGGCGAAAAACAAACGTTAACTCCTGCAGAACAAGCAGAGTGGGATAGAGTAGTAGCTCGTTTTGACCAGGTTTGCGGCGAAGCACATAAAAAAGATGTTGCCCTGTTAATTGATGGTGAAGAAAGCTGGATGCAGGATGCTGCTGATGATTTGGTTACCGATATGATGCGCAAGTACAATAAAGAAAAAGCAATTGTTTTTAATACTTTGCAAATGTACCGTTGGGATCGTTTGGATTATTTGAAAAAATTGCATGAAATTGCGAAAAATGAAGGTTTCTTTATTGGAATGAAACTGGTTCGTGGCGCTTATATGGAAAAAGAACACAAAAGAGCAGAAGAAAAGGGATATGTTTCGCCAATTTGTGTTTCTAAAGAAGCTACAGATATTAATTATGATGCTGCCGTACATTATATGTTAGAGCATTTAGAAATAATGTCAATTTTTGCAGGAACTCACAACGAATTGAGTTCTTATAAATTGATGGAAATGATGCAGGAAAAAGGAATTTCCAAAAATGAGAATAAAATCTGGTTTGGGCAATTATACGGAATGAGTGATAATATTAGTTACAACTTAGCCGAAAACGGTTATAATGTTGCTAAATATCTTCCGTTTGGTCCGGTTAAAGATGTTATGCCATACTTGATTCGTCGTGCTGAAGAAAATACTTCTGTAGCCGGACAAACAAGCCGCGAATTATCGATGATAAAAGCAGAACGTAAGCGTAGAAAAGGGAAGTAAATTTCAGTCTCAGTTTACAGTTTACCTAAAAAAGCTCCAAGTATTATTGGAGCTTTTTTTATGCATTCTAAACCCGACAGGTTTTTAAAACCTACAATATCTACGAATTACTAAACTGAAGATTACTTAAATTTTTATAAATTCCGTTTTCAAGGTTTATTAATTCCTGATGTGTTCCTTCTTCCGTGATTTTTCCGTTATCCAGAACTAAAATTTTATCTGCGTTTCTAATGGTCGAAAGACGATGCGCAATAATAATACTTGTTCTTCCTTCCATTAGAACTTCTAATGCTTCCTGAACCAGTTTTTCGCTTTCGCTGTCTAAAGATGATGTTGCTTCGTCAAGAATTAAAATACTTGGGTTTTTAAGCAGTGCTCTTGCAATTGCAATACGCTGGCGTTGTCCGCCTGATAATTTTACGCCGCGTTCTCCAACAAGAGTTTCAAATTTTTCAGGGAAACCTTCAACAAAATTTAGTGCATTGGCTTGTTTTGCTGCCAGCATAATTTCTTCGTTTGTTGCATCCGGTTTTCCGTAAGCAATATTTTCTCTGATCGTTCCGCCAAATAAAATTACATCTTGTGGAACAATACTCATATTTCCACGAAGATTTTCTAAATCATAATCGTAGATGTTTTTTCCATCAACCAAAATTTCTCCTGATGTAATATCGTAAAAACGTAATAAAAGAGACGAAATAGTTGATTTTCCTGCTCCACTTGGACCAACAATGGCGATTTTTTGACCAAATTCAGCATTAAAATTGACATTTTTTAAAACTTCAACTTCCTTACGGGAAGGATAACTAAAAGCAACATTTTTGAAACTTACAATTCCCTTTAATTTTTCTATAGAAGATGATTTTTGAGTACCTTTTATATCTTCCGGAGTTTCTTCCAGCAATTCAAAAACACGTTCAGTTGCTCCAACAGCTTTCTGGATTTGTGCATACATTTCGGCAATTCCGCCAAAAGAAGCACCAATAAAAGTGGTATAAAGTACAAACGAAATTAAATCACCAACACCTTCAACTTCACCTTTAATCGTTAAAGTAATTCCGTACCAAACAACAGCTACAACACAGCCAAAAAGGCAAAGAATAATAAATGAAGCAAAGTAACCTCTGTATTGACCGCCTTTGATGGCAATTTTTACAATTTCTTTAATCTTATTTTTATAACGCTGAATTTCGTACCATTCATTAGCAAAAGCTTTTACATTGCTTATTCCCTGTAAAGTTTCTTCAACAATTACCTGGCTTTCTGCTACTTTATCCTGCGTTTTTTTTCCGTATTTACGAATAAATCTTCCAAAGATTACTGCAGCAACAGCAACAATTGGTACAATTGCCAACATCATTAAGGTTAGTTTAGGACTTATATTTCCCAAAATAACAAAACCTCCAATAATTAATATAAACTGACGTAAAAACTCAGCAATCGTAGTGGTGAATGTGTCTTGCAATTGCGAAATATCAGCACTAATTCTGCTATTAAGTTCTCCAACACGTTTTTGAGAATAAAATGACATTGGAAGTTTAACCAGATTCTCATACAATGCAAAACGAATATTTGATAATGAATTTTCAGTAAAATTTACAAAAAGTGAAATCCTGAAAAAAGAGAAAACAGCCTGTAAAACCAGAATTCCCATAAGACCAATAGCAATTTCGTTGGCCCTCGAAAGGTCTTTATTGGTGACACAATCTACCAGCATTCCCATTAATTTAGGAAAGGCGAGGGCAGTGGCACTCGTTAATAATAAGAAAATCAAACCCAGGAAAAATTTCCATTTATGATTTTTGCCGTATTCAAAAATTCTGAAAGCTTTTTGAAGTGAGTTAGAGTCTAATTTAGCTTTTGGTAAATCATTTTCTTGAAATCTTGCCATTTGAATATACAATTAAGGTATGCAAATGTATAACTATAGCAAATGAATACAAAAGAATATTATAAATTAGCCACTCAGATTTTGTATTTTAACTAAATGATAAGAAAAAGATAAATTTTCTTTGCTTTTTAAAAAGCTGAAAAATAGATTGGTAAACAGAAATACTAAAAAATAATTCATTTTATTTTAAAAAACACTTGCAAATACAAATTCTAGCTGTATATTTGCACTCGCAATCAGATAATGATAGCAACCTAGTAAAATAGGGCGATTAGCTCAGCTGGTTCAGAGCACCTCGTTTACACCGAGGGGGTCGGGGGTTCGAACCCCTCATCGCCCACAAAAAACTCCATTAGAAATAATGGAGTTTTTTTATGCCTTATATTTTTCTACCTTTGAAAGGCAAACTAAATTGCTTTATATTTGAGCCTTCAGAAAATTGATATTCATTATGGAACAAAAAATACATCAGGGAAGAAACGTAAAACGTTTCAGAGAAATGCTTGGAATCAAACAAGAGGCATTGGCTTTTGATCTGGGGGACGATTGGAATCAGAAGAAAATTTCTATGCTGGAGGCAAAAGATGTTATTGAAGATGATATGTTGAGGCAAATTTCACATATATTAAAAATCCCTGTGGAAGCTTTTCAGAATTTTGATGAAGAACAAGCGATAAATTTTATTTCTAATACTTTTAACGATCAATCAAATGGATATAATTATTATCCAACTTTTAATGTAAATCCTGTTGAAAAATGGATAGAGGCTTTAGAAGAAATTAAGCGATTAAATGTGGAGCTTTTAAAATCCAAAGATGAACATATTAAGGCTTTAGAAAAATTACTAAAAGAAAAATAATCTTTAAAAAAATATAAAACTCCATTAGAAATAATGGAGTTTTTTTTATGGCTTATATTTTTCTACCTTTGAAAATGCAAACTAAATTGCTTTATATTTGAGCCTTCAGAAAATCGATATTCATTATGGAACAAAAAATACATCAGGGAAGAAACGTAAAACGTTTCAGAGAAATGCTTGGCATTAAACAAGAGGCATTGGCTTTTGATCTGGGGGACGATTGGAATCAGAAGAAAATCTCTATGCTGGAGCAAAAAGATGTAATTGAAGATAGCCTCCTTAAACAAATTTCAGTATTATTAAAAATTCCCGTTGAAGCTTTTCAGAATTTTGATGAAGAGCAAGCTGTGAATGTTATTTCTAATACATTTACAAGTAATGATACATCAACATTAAATGCAGTTAACCCAAACTGTACATTTAATCCAATTGACAAAATTGTACAATTATATGATGAAAAAATTGCTTTATACGAGCGTATGTTGAAAGAGAAAGATGAAATGATGGCAAGATTTGAAAAACTAATCAATAAATAATTTGGGATAAAATCAATTTAAGTAATCTTGAAAACTTAAAAATTCTTAAAAGAATAAAAAAACTCCTTAATTTTTAGGGAGTTTTTTTATGGCTACAGATCTCGATATCTTTCCTGCAAGGTTTTCGAAACCTTGTAGGTATAAAATAGCAGTCTGGTTTATAAATTTGCGTTAACGGATAAAAAAAATGTAGGTAAAGTTTATCGCCCCAGTTTGTCACTCTGAGGCACGCAGAGTCTCCGCAAGTAGCTCTACAGAGAAACTTTGCCGAGTTACTTGCGAAGATCCTTCCTTCGTCAGGATGACAAGATTGCGGTTTTTCTTAGTCGATTAAACAATTAAATCTTGAATTTTTAAAAGCTAAACATAAACATATTAAGGCTTTAGAAAAATTACTAAAAGAAAAATAATCTTTAAAAAAATATAAAACTCCATTAGAAATAATGGAGTTTTTTTATGTTTTATATTTTTAGGTATGTTAAACGGTTGTGGGTACGGATAATAAATCGTGTGATCGGATAATCGATTTTCTCTGTAACTATGCCAATAGCAAATCTGCTGACGTTTTTTTAAGTCTTATTTTAATATTCTTATAGCTTTTCGCGGCAACTTGTTTAGTGGATGGTTTAGACTTTTACTAAGTTATTAACTAAAAGCCAATAATTAATTATGAGATTTAAATTAAAACCGATTGCAAAAGGATTGCTGTTTTGTTGGATTATGACTTTATATAGTTGCGAAAATGAATCACCCGCCACCAATGAGATTATAAGTAAAGACAAAACAATTAGTAAAGCAAAAGAATGGTTAGAGAATAATAAGCCAAATTTAGAAGCGCTGGAATATACGCAGACTGTTGACTGGAATAACGCTGTACTTCTTAATAACGGAGGCGAAGAAGCAGTTGAAGTACCTATTGTATTGAAAAATAATATTTCTACAAATGTTATTGAAGACCAAGACTATAAAACTTGCATGAGCCTGTTGTTTATTAAAAATGTTGCCGGCGTATATAATGTATTTAATATCGTTTATACTACCAAAAATGAATTGTTAAATAATAATGACAAATCATTTAATATCCTTAATATTGGTTCTGAATATTCAGGCTATATAACGATTCAGAAAAGTGATAATAATATTGCATTCTCAGGAAAATATGAAAACGGGGAATTTTCCGGTTTTCATAATTACAGCCCAAAAATAAGTACTACAAGCAAACTTGTATGTACTTATTATGTTACGGTAGGCAATTACTCAACCTGTAGTAACTGGGTATGGTATCCTGATAACACCACTTCTGGGGGAAATCTTCCACCGGGGTATATGCCGGGAATCTCAGGCCCGCTTTATCCTAATGGTCTTCCACCAGTTGATCCCTGCATAGCTGCACTTAGAACAAACGGTATTGTGACAAATCAAGGCTTTATCAATGCGAGAGCTGCTGTTGTGGCGGCCAGTGCAGATGGTCATGAACATAGTATTACATTAGGAGGAACAGCAAGTTCCTCAAGTCCTTATACACAGTCCGTAATGAACAATGGAGGAACAAATGGTGTCGCAGTAAACGAAAGCCTTCAGGGAGCTTTTGCAGCAATTCACAACCACCCCAATAACAGTGCATTATCTTCAGGAGATATTTATGCAGCGGTCACACTTAATACTAAAAATGCTGCCTTCACGACTTCATTTATTATTACCGGAGGTCAGACGTATGCTATTGTAGTTAATAACCTGCCAAACGCAAAGAATTTTGTAAATAATTACCCGCCAGATTTATCACCTAATTATCCTCCTGAATTTCCTAATGTTATATTTGACCAGATTGATTTTATAAATTCTCAAATAGGGAACTCTATCGATTCTAAAACAGCATCCATTTCTTCGGTTCTGGATAAATACAATGCTGGAATTACATTAATGAAACTAGAAAGCAACGGTAAATTTAACAGAATTAAAATTGTAAAAAATGCAGATGGCTCTTACTCATCTGTTCCATGCCAATAAAATGAAAAACATGAAAAATATGAAAAATACAATTAAGATCATAGTAGTACTGATTCTTTTAATCAGCACCGGCTGTAAGGCACAGCAGATGGTTCAGATACCAGCAGATGCATATAAATTAAAAACAAATGAACAAAAGTTCATCAATAGACCTTTAAAAGATTTATTGAAAGAAATAAAGCCTGAAATTAAATTTGTGATGGGAACAGTTGATTATCCGCCTTATTTCTCTTTCCGCTTCTTGAGCAGAGAAGAACTCAAGAAAAAGCCGGCTGACGGAACTACTATAGGATTATTTATATACGTAAAAGAACCTTTAGACTGGAACTTCGATAAAAGACCCAAAGGAAAAGAATATGAATGGTCTAAGGAAGATGTCGAAAAATATGGCAATCTTACTGTAACACGAATTAAAGTTACCGGGAAGGAGTAATCCAATTATGACTTAATTATAATCCTCAATCAATAAATTCGATTGAGGATTTTTTAAATGTATTAAGTAATTCTTTTTGAATTTATAAAAATTATTTCATCAAACTAATATTCGTAAGACCACCATCTGACAGAATTTCGGTACCAACTATAAAAGCCGACTCATCTGACGCTAAAAATACAGCAGCGTTTCCAATATCAGACGGAAGTCCTTGTCTGCCAACTGGCGTAATATCTATCCAAAGTTGTTTTACCTGCTCTACATGTTCCTCTGGCACAAGTTTATCAAAAGCAGGCGTATTAATCGAACCCGGAGAAAGTGTATTTACACGTATTTTTCTTGAAAGTAAATCCAGCGACAAACCTTTAGCCAGTGATATAATAGCCGCTTTTGCTGCTGAATAAATAGCCATTCCCGGAACCGCACGATGCGCAGCACTCGAACCGATAAGTATAATTGAAGCTCCGTCGTTTAAATACGGAAGCGCTTTTTGTACCGTGAAATAAGCACTTTTCAGGTTCAAATCCATATATTTATCATAACCTTCTTCTGTAGTGTCGTTTATACTGCTCATTGGAATGCCGTCTACAACACCACCGGCATTTACTACCAAAGCATCAATTTTTCCAAATTTATCAAATGTTTTTTTGAAGATATTTTCTAAATCATTCCCATTTGTAACATCGCCCGTAATACCTATAAAACCTGTACCTAACGCGTCTACAGCAGTATTTAATGTTGCTTGATTTCTTCCTGTAACAGTTCCAACAGCGCCTTCGTTTTTAAATGCTTCTGCAATACCAAAACCAATACCGCTATTTCCTCCAGTAACTACAGTTACTTTGTTTTTTAATTTGCTCATTTTTTAAATTTTAAATTATGAATATTTATATCCCGTAAATTCCTCCTGAAACAGAAATTTTTTCCCCCGTAATCCAACCCGCATCATCAGAAGCAAGAAAAACAGCAACTTTTGCAATATCATCAGGCTGACCCGTACGACCAAGTGGAGTAGTGGCAACAAATTTTGCTTCGGCATCGCTGCCAATAAAACCTGCACTGCGAGAACCTTCTGTTTCTACAACGCCCGGTAAAATCGAGTTGATACGAATGTTTCTTCCGCTGAATTCCTTAGATAAAGAAATTGTAATAGCATCTAAAGCTGCTTTGGTTGCAGAATATACAGATCCTGTTGCAAGCGGTGTTTTACCAGCTTCAGAACTAATATTGATAATGTTACCGCCATTATTACCAAATAATTTTAAAGAAGCCTGAATCGCAAGTAATGATCCTAAAACATTGATGTTAAACTGATCATGAAAAGAAACTGCAGAAAATTCTTCAATTGGCGCATACTGATAAATTCCGGCATTATTTACCAAAATATCCAATGTTCCAAAAGCCTTTTTGGTTTCTTCAAACAATCTTGTCACATCAGATTCTTTTGATACATCACCCTGAACCGCAATTGCCGTTCCTCCATTATCTGTTATTGTTTTTACTACTTTATCAGCACCTTCTTTGCTTGAAGCATAATTTACGACAACTTTTGCGCCTTCAGCAGCAAAATATTCAGCAATAGAAGCACCAATTCCTTTTGAAGCGCCTGTAACTATTGCTACTTTGTTTTTTAATTTATTCATTTTTATATTTTCTTAATGTTTAACGATGCAAATTTATAGCAGATTAATTTATTTTAGTAACTTTGTAACTAAAAGTAACAGTAACCTCGAAGTAACAAAGTAACATTATGGAATGTAAACCACTTGAAAAAGAACTACACAAAAAGGAGATGATGGCAGTCCAGGACTCCATGGACGTGCTAAGCGGCAAATGGAAAATCTCGATTATTTCGTCTGTTTGTTATTATAACAAAAGAAGATTCTCAGACATTTTGAATGATGTTGTGGGAATTTCAAACAAAATGCTGAGTAAGGAATTGAAAGAACTAGAAGTAAATCAATTGATAAAAAGAACAGTTCTCGATACGCAGCCCATCACGGTTCAATATGAACTTACAGATCACGGCAAAACGCTTCAAACTATAATTAATAACCTGACAGATTGGGGAATGGAACACAGAAAAAAAATTATTGGTAGTTAAAATTACCTCAGTTAAATTTAATTTTTTTGATTTATTATATCCGATCTATATCATAATCAAGTTCTTACCTTTTTATTTAATTAAAAGCAGAATTTTCTTATAATACAATAAGCAATAACGATTGTATTGATAGGAAAACCTTAATAACCAAAGCTATTTTTGAGGATTAACTTTTAATTTAAATACTATGATCAAAAGAGTAGCATTTTTAGCAGGATTAATGATGGCAGCAACATCTTCTTTTGCGCAGGCACTTACTACAAACACAGGTTCTGTTGTTGGTGACAATCAAAATTCGAAAACAATTGGCAATAACGGACAAGTTTTGCTTGAAGATATTCATCTTATCGAAAAATTAGCCGCTTTCGACAGAGAACGTATTCCGGAAAGAGTCGTTCACCCGCGTGGCGCCGGAGCTTACGGAGAATTTGTTGCTGCAGCAGATTTTTCAGATGTAACAAAAGCAGGTTTCTTAGCATAGGCAGGAAAAAAAACACCTCTTTTCGTACGATTTTCAACCGTTGTACATCCAAAAGGATCACCGGAAACCTATCGTGATCCGCGTGGTTTTGCAGTGAAATTTTATACAGAACAGGGAAATTATGATTTAGTAGGAAACAATCTTCCGGTTTTCTTTATTCGTGATGCTATAAAATTCCCGGACATGGTTCATGCTTTTAAACCATCGCCGGTAACAAACGGAGCATCAGATCCAAAACGTGTATTTGACTTTTTTGCCAATATTCCGGAATCTACACACATGCTGACATGGTTATTTTCAGACTTTGGAATACCTGCAAACTATAGAGAAATGAACGGTTCAGGAGTTCATGCTTTTAAATGGATAAATGATAAAGAAGAAGTAACGTATGTAAAATATACCTGGAAATCACAACAAGGCGAACGCAATCTTTCGCAAGATGAAGCCAACAAAATTCAGAGTACACAAATAGAACATGCTTCACTGGATTTGTACAATTCTATTAATGACGGTAAATTTCCAAAATGGGATTTATATGTTCAAATGTTGAAAAAAGAAGATTTCAAGGCATTATATTATAATGCTGTAGATCCAACCAAAACATGGTCTGAAAGCGTTGCAAAACCAGTACTTGTGGGTACAATGACATTAAACCGTAATGCCGAAAACTTTTTTCAGGAAGTAGAACAAGCCGCTTTTTCACCCGGAACTCTTGTTCCCGGTATTGAACCAAGTGAAGATAAATTACTGCAAGGGCGTTTATTCTCTTATCCTGATACACAGCGTTATCGTTTAGGCGGAAACTTTTTACAGCTTCCGGTAAATGCTCCAAAAAACACCGTAACATCTTATAATCAGGATGGTTTTATGAGTATTAAAAAACAAAGCGGAGAAGTAAATTATCAGCCATCATCTTCGAAACCAAAAGTTGTTGATTCTCCTAAATTTAAATATGTAAAAGCAGAATTTCCAGAAGTAGAAACCAGACAAGCTAGAATTTCGAAGCCAAGTGATTTTGTACAAGCAGGACAATTATATCGTTCTTTTAGCAAAAAAGACAAAGATGCTTTAATTAGCAATTTATCAGGCGCATTGAAACAAGTAAAAGATCAGAAAGTGGTAGCAAAAATGGTTTCGTATTTCTACGAAGCAGATTCTGAATACGGTTCACGTCTTGCAAAAGAACTGAAATTAAGCCGTGAAGATGTTACAAAATTATTAAAAAGCTAGAGTATGAAACTATTTATCTTTTCTTGTTTGCTGGTATTTTCAGGGAATGTTTTTGCGCAGGATCCGGTTTCGGCTGCACGCAATAATAATATCTCAGAACTCGCCGGTTTTAAAAACGCCGGAGTAGATTTAAACAAAGCCGATTCCCGAGGTTTTACACCACTTATAATTGCTGTTTATAACAATAATCCCGAAGCTGTTCAGTTTTTATTGAATGCAAATGTAGATATTAATACAGGAGATTCTGCCGGAAACACTGCCTTAATGGGAGCCGCTTTTAAAGGATATACAAACCTTGCCGCTCTTTTAATAAAGAAAGGAACAGATGTAAACCAAGTAAATGCAAACAATGCAACGGCACTTATTTTTGCTGCCACATTTGGTCATACCGAAATAATACAACTGTTGCTTGACGCTAAAGCGGATACAAAAATTACAGATCGTTTTGGAAAAACAGCTTTGAATCATGCCCAATTACAAGAAAATGAAACTATTGAAAAACTGTTAAAGTAACTAAATAGTTCAGAAATCAAAAAGGGATATCTCAATGAGATATCCCTTTTGTTTTTAAAATTATAATCTTCCTACCAAGGACTTACCTCAGTTTCATCTTCAATATCATTACTGAAAAATTTTCCTGTAGGTCCGTTTTCGTCCGTTAAAGTATGTTTGATTACAAAAGCTGCTGCACTTTCAACAGTTCCAGGACCAGAATGATGATTAAAATCTGTTGCGGTATAACCCGGATCGATTGCGTTTACTTTAAATCCTAAATCCTTTAATTCAAAAGACAAAGTAATGGTATAAGCGTTTAAAGCAGCTTTTGAAGTGACATAACTTGTCGCTTTAAAATTGTAATATTTCCAGTTAGGATCGCTGTGCAGCGTTAAAGACCCAAGTCCCGAAGTGATATTGCTTATTATTGGACTATCTGATTTTTTAAGTAATTCTATAAATGCCTGCGTTACACTGATTACACCAAAAAAGTTAGTATCAAAAACATTCTGAATGTCTTTTACAGCCGTATTTAAAGCACTTTGAGGAAGTTCACCGCTAATTCCGGCATTATTTATCAAAATATCTAATTTTCCCTGCTCGTTTTCAATTGTGTTTTTTGCAGCCAAAATCGAGTCCGGTTTGGTAACATCTATTTCAATGGCTTTGATATTTTCATATCCGTTTTCATTTAATTCTTTAACAACGGCTTTGCCTTTTTCAAGATCACGCGTACCTAAATATACAAATAATCCCTTTTTAGAAAGTTGTTTGGTTGTTTCCAATCCAATACTTCTGTTTGCTCCGGTAATTAAAACTATTTTCATTTTTCTTATTTTTAAATTAATACCGCAAATTTCTTTCGTTTTAAAATAGAATCATTTGCCAAATGACAAAAAGCAACTTTAGCGGATATTTTTTCTAATTCGGCTTAAAGATGATTGTGTAATTCCTAAATACGAAGCCACATACGAAAGTGGAACACGATTCACAATATTCGGATAAATCTCTAAAAACATCAAATATCGGGTAGTGGCATCTTCTGAAACTAACGGGCTTCGCCTTTCTACTTTTTGACGCAATGCTTTCGAAATAAGCTTATGTACAATAGCATCCCAGCCAATAATGGTGTCTGAAAGTTCCCTCCAGTTCTTTCTCGAAAAAATAAGAATTTTACAATCTGTTGTAGCCTGAACATAAGCAGTTGAAGGAGTTTCAGTTTCAAAACTCTCCAAATCAACCACCAGATTATTTTCGTCGATGAAATATTTAGTAATTTCTTCGCCTTTATTATTGTAATAACAAACCCGAACAATTCCTTCTAAAACAAAACCAACCTGATTTGAAATTTTTCCTGCTTCAGAAAAATAGTCGTCTTTTTGAAGCTCTAGTTCAGTTGCTTTTTTTGAGATTAGCTCAATTTGGTGTTCGTTTAAACTGCCAAATTGTAGTATGTAGTCTATAAATTCTTTCATAGCTGCAAGTTAATCAAAGTTATTTTTACAGAATTTGTCATTTGGCAAAAAAAAGTATTTACATTTTTTCCTGCAAGGTTTTCAAAACCTTGTAGGTATGATTTCAGCATCAACAATTGTTACTACATAAATGAAAACACCAAAAAGGTTTTGAAAACCTTGCAGGAGCGGAGGTTCAATAAAACTAAAATTTTCTTAAAGCAATTTGAATGTTTTTTAACTTATTGTAAATTAGTAATTAAAATAAATTTTAATACGTAAAATCATGAAAATAAGAGTTTTATCAGCCGCATTATTATTAGGATTTGTAATATCGGCAAACGCCCAAAAGAAAATAGAAGTCTCTGAATTGCCACAACCGGCACAGGAATTTTTGAAAAAATATTTTAGCAATACAAGTGTAGACGTTGCTAAAAAAGATGCCGAACATGGCGAAAAAGGCTACGAAGTAAAATTAAAAGACGGAACCGAAGTCGAATTTTGGAAAGACGGTTCATATCGCGAAGTTGACGGCGGTGATAAACCAATTCCAACCACTTTTATTCCACAATCGGTAAAAGATTATGTGGCAAAAAATCATCCAAACGAAAAATTACGCATATTGACTACGGACACAAAGATCTGGATGTAGATTTAACGAATAAAATTGATTTAGAATTTACCAAAGAAGGGAAAATTCTAAAAGATAAAAAAGACAACGATTAAATAAAAACTCCATTATTTTTAATGGAGTTTTTATTGTTATAGCTTCAAATAACTTAAACTCGCAATGAACCGCGAAATCCTCTGGCCGCATAATAAGAATCTGCACCATTGTGATACACAAAAACGGTATTATACCTGAAATCTGAAAATATTGCACCGCCAAGTTTTCTAATTTCTGCGGGCGTTGCAATCCAGCTTGATGTTTTGGCATCAAATTTCCCCAGTTTTTGAAGTTCTTTGTATTCTTCTTCTGTTAAAATTTCAATTCCCATATTGGCAGCCATATTTATGGCGCTGTCATTTGGTTTGTGCTCTTTTCGTTTTTCGAGCGCTTCATGGTCGTAACAGATACTTCTGCGTCCTTTTGGGCTTTCTGTCGAACAATCGTAAAAAATATATTCGTCGGTTTTGTTGTCGTAACCTACAACATCGGGTTCACCTTCAGTTCTTTCCATTTCATCAAGCGACCAAAGTTTTTGCGGATTTGCTTCTAGTTTTGCCTGAATTTTGTCCCAATCTAAACCTTTGTGACGGTTCATATTATCTTCAAAACGTTTTCTAAGTACTTTAAGTAATGCTTCAGATGCTTCTGCTGCTAACGTATTTTTCATATTTTAATTATTTGATTGTGAATTAAAAAAAGTTTCAGGGTTAAAGTTCAGGTTTCATGTTTCAGGTTTCATGTTTCAAGTTTACAAATGTAAAAAAAACGTTTTTTCCAAAATTTTCGAGACCATTCAGCGTGACAACTTGAAACTTGAAACGTGAAACTCATAACTTTAAACCTGAAACAATTTTATTTCTGTCTTCTTACCATTTCATTTATCCAAATTGGAGCAAAAGGCGAGGTACAGCCTTTAGAAACGGGATAATCTTTGTAAATGCCTAATTTTTCACCAATGCGAAGTGCGCGTTCACGATACTCAGGATGATTAATTCCGATATTTGCCAGCGTATTATTCATTGTCCATTGCACTTCAGGAGCTGCTTTTGACATTTCAGCTTCGATTCGATCCAAAAGTGCAGGGAAGTCCAGAATATCAGGATTTCTAACTACGGCGCCGCTTGTTAAGCTCCAGCCGGCACGAGCCTGCATAATATCAGATGATTGCATCCATTCTTTGCGCAAACTTTCATGATCAGGAAATACTTTGATAACATTTGTATACAGCCAGTCTGCAACGTGCGGAAATTTTCAGATTTTACCAGTCTGTTTATTTCGTCGTGAGATAGTTTTTTAGGATCAATAATTAAAATAGCTAAAAATCTGGCATCGACATTTTCTGTGTTCCAAAGTTCCAGTGCGAGTTCATGATTGGTTTTTATTTTCTTTGCCAAGGCCCGAATATCACCCATTTTAACGCCAAACTGATTATCTCCGGCGCCAAATTTTTTATTATGAATTATCATTTTTTCGTTGCTCAAACTTTTTAGCTGTGCGAGTATTTCTTTTGAATTTAAGTTCATGTTGAAAAAAGTTTCAAGTTTCAAGTTTCAGGTTTCAAGTTTCAGGTTTCAGGTTTCAGGTTTCAGGTTTCAGGTTTCAGGTTGCGCTTCGACTTCGTTCAGCGTGACAAGGTTAGATCTTTTTGTAAATATTAAAATTAAGAAAAATATTTCACGCAGATTCAGCAGATTTTAGCAGATAAAATTTAGATAATCTGTGTGCATCTGCTTAAATTTTTTTAAAATCTGCGTGAAAGTCTGAAAACTAAGAACTGAAACTGGAAACTTTTCTCTCAGCAGGTCTAAAATACCAAGAAACTATTGTTAAAACAAGTAATAATGTTGGTCCAAAAAGCGCTATAGCTTCATCTCCGCAAGCCAAATGAGAAAAAATAGCTCCGGTCATGGCAAAAAAGAAACCGGCATAAGTCCATTCTTTTAATAACGGAAATTTAGGTATTAGAATTGCGATAACACCCAAAATTTTCCAAATACCAAGAATCGTCAAAAAATAAAGCGGATATCCCAAATGCTTCATCATATCAGCTTCTTCCTTTAATTTTATTACCTGTACAATTCCCGTTGATGTCATTCCTAATGCAAGCCAAAGTGTTGCAATCCAATAAATAATTTTATTTCTTTTTGTCATGATTTATAATTTTAAATTGTTTGTATATGATTTTTTAAATATTTCGGGAATATAGTTTACAAATGTAAAAAACGCGCTTTGACTTGGCTCAGCGTAACAACCTGAAAACTGTGAATTGTAAACTGTGAATTGTAAACTGTAAACTGTAAACTGAGACTGTAAACTGAGACTGTAAACTGAGACTGTAAACTGAGACTGTAAACTGTAAACCGAGACTGAAAGTCTAAACTAACTTCCTCACCACATCCTGCAATCTGTTATGCGCCATATTTAATCCTTGAGCAAATGGTAATTTCAACATTTGATCTCGTAATTCTATACTTTTGTAAACAATTTGCATAGTTAGTTTACTTGTTTCGTCGGTAAGTTTTTCAAATTCCAGAAATTCAAGCTGAACTGCAAAAGGAGAATTTTCCATTTCAAAAGTTCTGATGATTCTTTCATTCAAACTAAATTCATGAATAGTTCCGTTTGCCTTAAAAGCCACGTTTCCGTTGGCATCAGAAGTTTCAAATTGATAACCGCCATGTTTTTTATTCTCAAGTTTAAGCACTTTTGTTCCCATCCATTGCGCTACAATTTCAGGATCTTCATACGCTTTAAAAAGTAATTCTAAAGGCAAATCGAATTCTCTCGTAATTACTAATTCCTGTTTACCTTCCTGAGCGTCAATTTTTGTTTTTTGTTCCATAATTACTTTTTTGGTTGATAGTTTTTCATAATTGTTTCAAGTTTGTTAAAACGATCATCCCACATTTTGCGAAATGGTTCGATAAACTGGTCTATTTCTTTCATTTTTTGAGGGTTTAAATGATAATAGATTTCCCTGCCTGTTTGCGTTTGGCTCAGTAATTCGCATTCAGTTAATATCTGAATGTGTTTTGATATCGTTTGTCTCGACGAATCAAAGTTCTCTGCAATAGCGCCGGGCGTCATAGCTTGTATGGCGACCAAACTTAATATTGCTCTTCGTGTAGGATCAGCAATTGCCTGAAATACGTCTCTTCTAATTTCCATTGCGCAGTTATTTGACTGCAAATATAATGCAGTTATCTGACTGCACAAAATATTTTTATAAAAATATTTAAAAATACAGTTTAATGTTTTTTTTGTAAGTTGTTGAAAACTTTCGCTTTAAGCCATTAATACATTGAATTTATTCGGATGCTGGCTTTAATTAATGCCAGACCTTTAATAGCATTAATGTGGATGTCTTTAGATTGGTGATGTTTGTTTTCTGAAGAAAGCGTTATAAAATCATCGCCTTTCTCTGATTTATAAATCCATTTTAGCAACACAAATTCATCTTCACCATCATTTATTAAGGATACAAGATACATTTCACCCCAATAAATATTCTCGATTGTAGTGGCAACTTTTTTGTATAATACAATATCTCCCGATTTTAAAAGGGGATACATGCTATCGCTGCTGACATAAATGGCACCATCACATTTTGGCAAATTGGGAATTGTTATTTGACCAATTGAATTTTCGGTGTTTTCGTCCTTAAATAATATTTCGGCAGATGTTAATGCTTTTATATCATAGAGTGGAACGAGCTGTTTATTTGTTTCGTTTGGTTTCGATTTAAGAAATTCTGCACGCTCATCATTTAAAACATTTATATCCGAATTTTGTAAGTAAGGATTCGTTTTAAGCATGGTTTCTTTTCCTGTAAGAAGCCAAACAGGATTAAGATCTAGACAATTGTCTATTATCTTGTTTAGAATCTCTTCTCCAAGATTTCCTCTTCGTTTTAATTGCGTGCCTAAGTAGCCGTTAGAGAGTCCTGAGACTATTTCAAATGGCGCTGGCTTAATACCTTTATTGTCAAGGTATTGGTAAAATCTTTCAATGGCTTTCATAAAAATATAGGAAATAGTTTACTTTTTAATTGCTTAATCAAACTATTGTTTATACATTTGTTCTTACAACAGGAACAAACGAAGCAATGGACAAAGAAACGAAAAAGAAGAATACTTACAACAAAGAAATCCTGAATCGTATCAAAGAAAAGTACGGATTATCGAAAAGATTTATTACAATGAGTCTTTCGGGTGACCGAAATAGTGAAATAACAGAAAAAATAAGAAAGGATTACAAAAAAATGGAAATTGCAATTCTGGCACTTTTGCGAACATTATAAAAATCAATCCTTTGAAAATTAAGGATTTAAACGTAACAGCTTAATTAGATTTAAGAGTCTTAGGTAATTTAAGCTGCTAATTGAATGAGTAGGTTTTAAGTAAGTTTTTTCCTCATTCCAAAACCTCCAAAATCATTTATTTTGGAGGTTATTTTGTTTTATTCAAAATTAATTTTTTCACATAGTTCATTTCCGGATCATTGCCTTTTAGATAATCTTCAATTGTGGGCTGTACAGAATAATCAGGAATTATGCCGTGACCAAAGGGAATTTCATAGTTTTTATCGGCAATAACAAATTTACATAACGGAATTCTGCCTGTAATTTTTGAGTTTGGAAGTGTGAATTTTAAAAAGCTTCCGCTTGAATTTCCGTAATAACCACCGCCGGTTTCTTCGCCAATAAAGGCTGCGTTTGTATAGTTTTTTGCCAATGCCGCAAATTCAGATCCGCCTGAAAATGTTAATCCGCTGATTAATATGTAAATATCTCCTTTAAAATTATTCGGATTTGGTTTTTCTCCCACATAATGACCTTCTTGATTTAAAAATCTACCATCATTTGTACGGTAAAAATCCTCTTTTAGTTCTTTAACCAAACCATCTTTCTGGTCTTTATAATCGGTATAATCGATAAATGAGTAGGTGAACCCCGGAATTTCTACATACTTATACTTGGCATATTCCTGATTGATCAAATAAGATAGTAAATGATCTTCCATACCTTGTTCACCGCCTTCATTTTTTCGAATATCAATAATTAAATGTTTTATTTTTTGTTCTGAAATAGTTTTGAAATTTTGAGCCAGAAAATCCTGAAATCCTTTTCTTTTATCTTTAAAATTATTCAGATTAAACGTGTTTACCGTTAATGTCGCTGTACTTGTTTTTTCATCAATCGAAAATGTTGCCGATTCTTTAAAATCATAATTCGGGATTGTTTCTATAATACTGTTATACAGTTTATTAAAGTCTTTGTAATTATATGTTGCAAGAGCATTCAAAACTATTTTCTGATTGTCGACAGGATTAATTAATTCGATGTTAAACACTTTATTTACATCATAATAACGCGTATAATATCTTGAAAAAGCTTTTTCAATCCATCGATATTTGCTTGTAATATTAAAGCCGTCAGCAGGTTCAATACTTAAAAACTTGTTTACAATTTCGTCGATATTTTCTCCGTTTATTTTAGAAATCTGAAAACCTTTTGTTTTATTATTTTCTATGTCATTGAGCAGATATACTTTTTTATCTATTATTTTGACACAAAAGGGCAGGTAAGTACCGCTTTGTTTAAAATACGTAGCAATTTCATCTGAAAGCTTGATATTGCAATGTCCTTCTTTTGTAAAAGCAACAACGGGCGCCAGGATTCTGTAAAAATCCAAAGCATTCATTTTATCTTTTATTTTACTTTTTTGAATATTACAAATGCTGTCAAATTGCGTTCTGGTATTGTACCAAAGCCCAATATGGGTTTCGTAATATGCGTTTTGCAGTATATCAAAATCCTGAATAAGTGCTTTATAGCTTAGTTTTTTAAGGGTTTTTGAAATTTCTTCAAATACAATCGAATATTTTCCTTCCTGCGCATTTGAATCTTCATTTAATGGTTTTACAGAAATCGAAAATACATCTGAATTCTCTGGTGAGAAAACTATTTTTTCAGGACCAAACATTCCATTTGGCGAATCTACTTCCTGAATTGTTTTTCCGGCTTTATCTTTTAAAGCAACTACCAAATCAATGCCTTGCTGTGTTGCAATAATCGAATAGTAAGTATCTTTTTTCAGATTGAAATTGAAGCTTTGTTCTTCGTTTTTCTTGATAATCAAATCATTTACGGGATGATTTAATTTTAAAACAGCGGCTTTATTTTGCGCAGATAATACCGCATTAAAGCCCGAAAATATAACAATCAATAAAAGTGTTTTTTTTATCATATTAAAATTAATTACATGAAAATGCTGTTGTTATAAACGCTAAAACAAACTATATTAATATGTTGCGTCTAATTTTTAACGCAATAAATTTAAAAAAAATCTAAAACCGTATAACTTCCGTCATAATATTTGGCAAGCAATTCTTTAAGGTAATATCGATGCTGAACTCCGGTTAATACAACAATTCTTTTTCCTGGATAATTATTGGCTTGTTTGATAATATTTATTGCCATCGAATTATTTCTTAAATCCCAGAAGTTGCACCATAATTGGTATCCTTCACTAAGTGAAATTTTTTCGCCATTTGGTTTTACAACAAATTTATTTTTAAAATAGTCATTATTAGCCGTAATTTTTGGCAATTCTTTATGCTGTATATATTGCCTGTTTTTATTGATGCTGTCAAAAACTTTCGAATTCATGTCTTTAAATTCTCTGGTTGTATAGGCTCTAAGCTGGATATTTGCGTCGGCATATTTTTTATAAATCGCACTTTCCTGAGCGTTTAATTTATTATTTTGATACAAACTGTCTAAAGCTTTTATCGTTAAATTATCCGTAGGAACCATGCCATTCTTTTTTCTGTAATCATTTCTTCCTTCAAACTCAAACGGCAGGTTTAATGTATTGGGATATTTTTTAAGATATAAAATTGTAGCGGTTTGTTCGTTTGAATTTGGTCTGATTTCATCAAAATATTCCTTTATTTGCTGGCTGTCGTTTTCCTGCAAAAGAATATCAGGTTTAATGGTGTTCAAAATTTCAAATAATTTGTCAGGATCCAGAATTTTTGATTTATCGTGAACAACTCCAATCACATAAATTTCGGTTTTTTTAGTTTGTGCAAAAGTGATAGTATTAAGGCAAAGGCAAATAAATACGGTTAAGATTTTTTTCATTTTGATTGTAGCGATCGTGGTTTGCTGATTTGAAAATTTATAATTGAATTTTTTGTTTAAACGAAAATACAGATTAAAGTACGGCTAAAACGCTTTATATTATTGTAATACAACTCGCTTTCCTTGTTCAGCAGCTTTATAAATCGCATTAATTATTTTGATGTCTTTTTTACCTTCTTCACCCGTAATGTGGCTTGGTAATTTTTTGTTTTCAATCAATACTTTACAAATTTCATCAAGCTGTGTTTTCTGTTGATTTATAACAGGAAATTTTAATTCTTTTTCTGAAGTTTTCCCTGTAAACGGTCCGTAACTCAACGCTGGACTCAATTCGAAAAAACCTTCATCTGCAGTGGCGTAAAACCGGTCAATATAAAAACCGCAGGACGTATTGCAATTGGCAACCGCGCCACTCGGAAATTCCATTTGCCAACTGATACTTTCTTCCGTTTCAGAAAATCTGTCTTTGTCATTTACAGTTCCAAATTGAGCTGTAACAGCAATTGGTTCTTCGCCTAAAACATAACGCGCGCTTTGAATACAATAAATTCCCAAATCCATTAACGGACCGCCGCCGGATAATGCTTTTGTCAATCGCCATTCGCTGCGGTCATTTTTATCAACTTTAGCTTTACTTGTCGTATCGTAGGTTTTATAACCCAACGAAGCTTCGATAAAACGAACTTGCCCAAAAACTTTATTTTGTCCTAAACGTTTAATTTCTAAATGATAAGGTTCAAAATGCAAACGATAACCAATTGCCAATTGCACATTTGCATCGTTGCAGGCTTTAATCATTTCTTCGCAGTCTTTTACAGAAACCGCCATTGGTTTTTCAGTAATGACATGTTTTCCGGCTTTTGCAGCGCGAATAACAAATTCTTTATGCAAGCCGTTTGGCACAACAACGTAAACCAAATCGATATCTTTATTATGAATTATTTCATCAAAATTTTGATAGTTGTAGATGTTTTTTTCGGGAATATTATATTGTTTTTTCCACGCTTCGGCTTTTGATGGTGTTCCGGTAACGATTCCGGCAAGCTTGCAATATTCAGAAACCTGAAGTCCTTGCGCCAATAAACCGGCATAATTTCCTAATCCGCAAAGAGCGATGTTTATTTTTTTGCCCGTATAAATTTCAGGCTGATTTTCCGTCAAAGTTAAAAAGGAGGGAAGCGAAGTCATAACAACCGAAGCGCCAACGCCAACGCCAAATTTATTAACAAAAGAACGTCTTGAAATTTTTTCCATAAAGTTTACTTATTTAGATGAAACACTAATTTATTAGTAAACTATTTTATAAAAACGTTACAGAATTAATAATTTAAAACTGTTTTGGTTTTCGTTTTTGAGCCGCAAGTGCAGCAATTTCAGTAATTCTTTTTTGTCTGGTTTCTGGGCGTTTTGCAAGAACGAGCCATTGCAAAATAGCTTTTTTAACTGATTTGCTTAAACTCATAAAATACTCTTTTGAGCCGGGATTGACTTCAAATTCTTTTTCAAGATCTTCCGCAATTGTTAATTCTTCAACTTCATCGAGAATAGTCCACGAACCATTTTCTTTTGCTTTTTCGATGCAGTCGTAACCCGCTTTTTGCATTAATCCATCGCTAATTAAACGCTCAATTTTTGCTTTATTTATTTTAGACCAAACGCTATTGGGTTTTCTTCGCGTAAAAAACTGAATAAAAGTATTATCGCCAATCGATTTTCTGGTGCTGTCAATCCAGCCAAAACAAAGCGCTTCGTCGACAGCATCGCTCCAGGCAATTGTGGGTTTATTGGCTTGTTTTTTATAACAAACAAGCCAAATGGATTGTTTTGAGTCGTGGTTTTTTTCTAACCAATCTCTCCAATCCTTTTGGTTTTTTGGATAAAAAGTTTCTTTATCTTGTTGCATGACTTTTATATTTATCAACAAAGTTAATTTGGTCGTATGACAACCGTATGTCAGCAGTAAAAACTATTTTGCAAGCGCAAACAAAATATATTCGCCGTGATTAGAATTACCTTTTTCTATTGCTGCAAAACCATTTTTTCTGTAAAAGGCAATTGCATTCGTGTTTTTTATAAGACATTTTAGCGTAATTGGCGAATTCATGATTTTAACTGCTTCTTCAAGTAATTTTGTTCCAATGTTTTTATGCTGATATTCTTCATCGATATATAAATGATGAATGAAATTATCCCGCAGCCAAAGAGAAATAAATCCTGCAACTTTTTCATCAAAAAGAGCAATAAGTACAAATTCACCTTCTGTTTCATGCTCAAAATCAGTTAGATTGTAATTTTCTGTATCTACCCAATAAAAAGTTTTTTGGCGAACTTCAAGAAAAATCCTTTGCAAATCCGGAATGTAATTTTTCCTTATTTCAACAATTTGAAGCATTACAATTTGAGTTTTTATTAAAAGACAACAAGGTACTATTTTTTCGAAATCTAAATTTTACAATTGCATTAAATTTACATTACATTCCGTCGGGCAATCTGTCGGCTTCATTTTTTTTGCGGTTAAAACGATAAATTACAGTCAGATTTAAGTATCGTCCCTGCGATTTAAGCTCAGATTCAAGATAATAATCTTCGGTTACCGTTTTTGTTTTTGTAATCTGCGAATTAAATAAATTATTGATATTTAAGGTTACAGACATTTTATCTTCAAAAAAATCTCTGTTTAAACCCAAATTTGCGCTGTATTGTGGTTCTTTAAGCGTTTGAACGCCCTGACTTTTTCCACGATATCTAAAACTAAATTCGCCCGAAACAATTTTAGGAAACTTAATTACAGAACGAAAATTCGATAACCAAGTTTGATCTTCTGCATTATAAGCCACATCTTCATAATTACCCTGCTGTTTAAATTTGTAATAATTAAAATCAAGCGATAATCGCAGCCAGTTTACCGGGTTGTAAGTTGCAGAAAGTTCGGCGCCATAACGATCTTCTGTATCTAAATTTACCGGTGTACTTATAAAATAATTTTCAGCAGTGCGCTTTACAATATACTCGAAGTAATTGGTTGTATGTTGGTAATAAACAGCAGGATTTATGCTAAATTTTCCCGGTTTTGCCAATACCGTAAACTCAAAAGAATTGGTAAACATTGGGTTTAAATCCGGATTTCCAACCGTAAGATTTCGCAAGTCCGAAAGTCCTGAAAACGGGTTCAATTGCCAAAATCTTGGTCTGTTGATTCGTTTGCTGTAGCTTAATTGCAAATCTGTTTTTTCGGTTAAATTATAAACCAAATGAACCGTTGGAAATAGATTGATATAATTTTTACTGTTATTAAAAGTGTTCTTCGTATCGGCGATATTAATATTTGATAATTCAGATCTTAAACCCAATTGATAATTAAATTTTTTAATCTTGCTCGAAAACTGAAAATAAGCACTATACAGGTTTTCATCATATTTAAGTTTATTCGTAAACTGTTCTTGCTGTACATCATCGAGAATGGTATAATAATCACTGCGAAGCGCTCTTAAATCGCTTCTAACGCCCATTTCTATTTTAGATTTTTCGTTTATGGGGTTTACAAAATCAGACTTTATAAAAATGTCATTACTGCTTTCAATATCTTTTGTATATAAATTCGACACAGCAGCTTCAAAAGGATACAATTTTTGTTGGTCAATATATTGATTTTCATCATCGTTCCAAAAATCGTATTGCAGGCTTGTAGTCCATTTTTTCTCTTTTTTATCAAATGTTTTTACATAATTTAATTCTAAGGCATTGTAATATTGCGGCTCTTTGTAGTTTTCAAATCCCGAAATAATACTATCCGTTACGTTTCCGGCATTTGCATAATTATAACTGTAGTTTGTTTTATAATTATTGTCATTTTTGCTTCGATAATAGCTTCCTGTCAGCGTGTTTTTTTCGTTGATATAATAATCTCCGCCCACATACATATTATAAACACTATTGTTTCGTTTCGTATTGTCGTATTGATTTAAAATGGTTGTAACGCCATTATTGGTATTCATCTGAAATTGTTTTTCCGACGCATAAATGTCAAAATAACGATATCCAATATTCGAAAAAAGATTTACTTTTTCTGTTTTATAGCTCACATTTGCGTTTAAATTATGGTTTGCAGGAGTTCCAATACTTGCCTGCAGCGAACCGTTAAATCCCTGCATACTATTCTTTTTCAGGATAATATTGATAATCCCTGCACCGCCTTGCGCTTCATACGCCGCAGATGGATTTGTGATTACTTCAACACGTTCGACATTGGCAGATGAAATTTGTGCCAAACCATTATTGGCGGTCAACATCGATGGTTTTCCGTTTATTAAAACCGTTACGCTATTGTTTCCTCTAAGGCTGATTACGCCCGCAACATCAACATTTACAGACGGAACATTGTTTAAAATATCATTGGCAGATCCTCCGCGTGACAAAATATCTTTGCCAACGTTAAATACCTTTTTATCGATTTTTAATTCTACAGCCGATTTTTCGGCAACCACATTTACTTCATTTAATTCATTGATATTTTCTTCGAGAGTAATATCTTTTATTACATCTTTATTCAACTGAATATTGTTGATTGTATGCGTTTTATATCCCATGAATTGAACTTTTAATTGATAGTTTCCTGAGATGATTTTTACCATATAATTTCCATCAGCATCCGAAGAAATTTCTTTTTTCGTTTCAGATGAAGACAACATAATCGTAACATAAGGCAACGGCTGTTTGGTTTTCGAATCCGTTATTTTTCCTTTGATCGTAAATTGATTTGATTGTGCCATAACGGTAAATCCGAAAAGCAAAGCGATTAATAATGCAAACTGTTTCATTTTTTGATTGGTTTTAAATTTTAAGCAAAACTCAGCTTTATCTCCATTCAAAAAATAGGAACATGCCACACTAGCGGTTATCAACTACAAACAGTCAAATATTTGATATAAAACCCATTTATGCACGTTTTTTACTTGTTGATGCCTTTTTTTGGCGTGTTTGTCGACAACGTTTTTGTCTTTAAAAATAAATAGTAAATTTGAATTCTATGACACCATTCGAAAAACTATTAAAATTTTCTACAGCTCACAGACTGAGCGCACATATCATTTTTTGGATATGTATCTTTGTTATGTTTTTTAGTAAAAATACATCTTCAGATCCTCAGGAATTGCGGGTTGATATATTTTACACCTTATATTACGAGATATGTTCCATGACGTCGGCTTATTTTTTAGCCTATAGAATTTTACCCCGTTTAATGGCGCCTCAAAAACACGTATTGGTCTGGATTGAATTTATTGTAATATCGTATTTGATTTCAATATTGGCCAGAATAGTAATGATCTATGTTTTAGAGCCTTTTGTTCGCCCAAAACCTTTTGAGCAGGAATCTATTAGCGAAATCTTAACGGATTTACCAACTTTGTTTGGATCTTATTTTTTGCATATCTTTTCATTATCAATGTTTTTTGTTTTTATAAAATTGATAAAAGATCAATACGTAATTCAGAAAAAGGCTTTATTACTGGAAAAACAAAAAGCCGAAACGGAATTAAAAATCTTAAAAGCGCAGTTAAACCCTCATTTTCTGTTTAATACGCTCAATAATATATATTCGCTTTCTATTATCAATTCGCCAATTACGTCAAAATCGATTGCGGTTTTATCTGAAATCCTGGATTGTGTTTTGTACCGATGCAGCAGTATGTATGTGCCAATTTCGCAGGAAATTACGTTAATAGATAATTATATTTCTCTCGAAAAATTACGCTACGACGAACGATTGAGTGTTGTTTTTAATCACGCTGTAGATCATAATGGCGTAATTGCGCCATTAATTCTCCTTTCGTTAGTCGAAAATGCTTTTAAACATGGAGCAGGCGAGGATACAGGAATTTCGCCAATTATTGAAATTGACCTGAAACTAATCGAAAATAATTTTGAATTTACTATCAAAAACAGCATCAATCAATTTGATATTCAACCAGAAAGTGGAAAAATCGGACTGAATAATATCATGCAGCAACTAGATAAAATTTATCCTGATCATTATACTTTTGATATTGTTAAAACAGAAAAAGATTTTACTGCTCATTTAAAAATAAACCTTGTAAACGAATAAATTAAGCTAAAAATGAAGATAAAATGTTTATTGGTCGATGATGAGCCTTTAGCCATAAGCTTATTGCAAAATCATATTAGCAAATTAGATTATTTTGAAGTTGTTGGCACTTGCCCAAACGCTTTAAAAGCCGCAGAAGTATTGCGAACAACTCCTGTAGATCTTTTGTTTCTGGATATTAAAATGCCTCAGATTACAGGAATCGACTTTTTAAAAACATTAAAAAATCCGCCGGCAGTTATTTTTACAACCGCATATCGCGAATATGCTTTAGAAAGTTACGAGCTCGATATTATAGATTATCTTTTAAAACCAATTACTTTCGATCGGTTTTTTAAAGCTACAGATCGCTATTTGCGTATAAGTGCGCCCGTAAACAATAAGATTATCACGCCGCTGCAGGAAGATTTTATTTATCTTAAAAATGGTGCTAAGTTTAATAAAATCAATATTGATTCGATTTTGTATATCGAAAGCGTTAAAGATTATATCGTAATACATCAAAAGGAAAATTTTAAACTAACCGTAAAATACAAAATCAGCGATATTGAAATCGAATTGCAGGGGAAAAATTTCCTCAGAATTCACCGTTCGTTTATCATCAACTTAAAAAATATTACAGCGTTTACGGCTTATGATGTGGAGTTTGGAAATATAGAAATTCCTATTGGAGCGAGTTACAAAGAATATGCTTTTAAAATTCTAAAAGGCTAAAAAAAAACTCCCTAAAACAGTAGCTTTAAGGAGATTTATATATTTTATTAAAGTGTTTTTATAAACTTAAATCTTGTTTAGTGTAATTTTCATTTCCTTACTATCCAAAATTAATTTGTCATCTGTAATAGTACTTTCACAAGGATATGGTGTTCCTGTTTCATCTTTAATTACTAAACTTTTTCCACCTTTTGTAAGTGCATAAGTGCCATCCGTTATTTCTCTCTGCAAAAATCCGGTTACATGTCCGTCTTGTGTAAAAGTTAGAGTTCCATTAGCTAAAATTTCATTTTTTAAAGAGTCAGAAAGAGGTATTTTTGCTTCAACAGAGGTAACTTTCCAGGAATTTACCAGTTTGCCGCGCCCTTTGCATGACACAATTAATATAGCCAATAATGCAATCCCAAAGATAAATAAGTTAGATTTTTTCATGATTTTGTGATTAAAGTTAGACCACAGAAAATTACGAAAATATTTTTAATTAAAAATCTAAAAACCAAATATTTACAAAAAATAAAGCGATTAAACCTACAAACCAGACACGCAGCAATGCACTCTACAAAAAACCTTTGTCCCTTTGAACCTCAAAACCTTAGCACCTTAGTAACTTAGTAACTCAGAAAGAACCTTAATTAAGCGTTAACGCCCCCAAAATCTCCTCATACATAAAAGGTCCGCCGGGATATTTGGCAGTATAATCAAGATTTAACCAAACCTGACCGCGTTCGTCAATATGGTAATGCAGTTTTTGCTTGTAACTTTCTTTAGGAAAAAGTACATTTTTTATTAAATAATTGACTTTTTCCAAGTCAATTAAGGAACCAATTAGTATTTCAGGGTAAATATGTCCTTTGGTGTGAATTAATCGCGGAGTTCCGCCAATAGAACGAATCGCCGCCGCCATTAAAATGGAATGATCGTCACAATCTCCTGAAAAATATTCTAATGATTCGCTGGCAGTTGCAATATAATCACCTTCTTTTGGATCGTTTACATAATTCCATCGGCTGTTAATCTCTTTAAACACAGCAAAACACTGAATTGTAGTTCTGTAATCAGAATAGCCTTTTATGCCTTTAAAATGTTTTGAAGTCGCCATAATCGCAAAATTTCGAACTTTGGGATTTTGATATTCAATTGCATTTATAATCTTTGATTTATTGGGAAACGGAAGCAGTTTTGCCACAATAATATCCTGCGGAAACGGATTATCTGACATGGTGTAAATCATCGAATTATAATCTTCAGAAATTTCATTAAAACCATAATTTCCAATGACACTTCCGTAAATTAAAACCAATATATAAATCGCGATACAAACTATTATAATCGTCCGTAAAAGCATGAGCAGAAAGAAAATAGCAACAAAAACAAACAGAAAAATAAAGACACGATCGAGATTAAACGGCCATTTTAAATCGATAAGGTTTTGATGCAGAATGATAAAAATAGGTATCGTTATCAAAAGACTTAAAACGCTAATAATAATCCTGTCCCAGGGTGATTTCACCTGTAATCTGGATTTTAATTGCGGAAAGTCAATTTTAGGAAATTTTATCATAAGTATCAAAAGCAGTAATTTACAGCGCTTTTACAGTTTCAACAAAAGTACTTTTTTTATCAATAATTCCCAGATCAAATAATTGATTTTGAATTTTATCGAATGCTTTTTCACTTAAATGTTTTTGTGACCATTGTGTTAGTTTCAGCCATTCCTGAATATCTTCAAGCTGCTGGTTAAAAAGTTCAGCCAGCGTTTTGTCAATATCCGGAATCTGCGCAAAATCATGCGTTGTTTTATTGATGACTTCGAGAATTTTTTCTACCGCTTTTGGATTTTTTTTCAGAAATTCGTCGCGAACCGTAATTACAAAAGACGGCCATGGAGTAGGGCAGTCGCCAACACGCCTGAAAATTCCCTGATCGACAAGAGGTTTTGTCATAAAATGTTCCCACATAAAATAATCGGCAGTTCCGTTTGTCAAAGCTTCAACAGCGCCATCAATCGTATTTATGATTTCAAACTGCAAATTATCGGTTTCCCAACCTTGATTATTTGCATTTACATAAGCCATCAATTCTGATCCTGAACCACGTCTCGAAATCGCGACTTTTTTATTTTTAAGGTCATTTATAGTTTGAAAATCAGATTTTGCGCCTACGTGAATTCCCCAAATTAAAGGCGATTGCACATAAATCTGAACAATTTTGCTTGGGTTTCCGGCAATAATATCTTTTACAATTCCTTCTGTTAAAATAACCGCAATATCAGCTTCTCCGTCACGAAGCATCTGACACATTTTTCCGGTTCCTTCCGGAATATTAGTCCATTGTAAATCAATGTTTTCAGCTTCAAATTCGCCATTTTCGATGCATATACGCCATGGCAAATTGAAGTGTTCGGGAACACCTACAATTTTTACAGTTTTCATTAGTTTAAGTTTAAGTTTGTTTGGTATGCGTATTATAAGTTTGTTTGTCGTTTAAGCTTAATTTTTTAATAAATCTGTTCTGTGTTTTTCTGATAAACACGGCTCGGCATATTCTATTACAGAATGTGTTTCGTATTCGTCCAGAAGATTTTTTACAATTGCATAATCTACTTCTTTTAAAATTTCAACCGCAAGAAAAGTTTCGTTTAAACCTTCTGAAATACAATTGATTGATTTAAATTTATCTCTGATAATTTCTCTGTCAAAACCTTCTTCAAGAATCAAAATCTGAATAATCGAGTTTCCCGAATTTTCTAATGTTTCTTTATGTATTAAACACTTTTCGTTTTCATCGTATTCTGCGCGAAAAATATCATCTGTTGCAATCAAAGGTCCAAAAAACGGGATATTGTCCAATTTATAAAATCCTTTTTCCAAATCTATAATTTCTGCCCACATAGTTTCTGAAACTACTTCTTCAAGATATGTGCTGTAATACTTAAATAGTATTTTTTTATGTGTTTCTGCCATTATTTAATGTTGTAATAATTCAATCATTTTCCTAATTATCTAATTCTCAAATTGACTAATTATCTAATTCAAGACCTCAATTGATTGATATGATGCTCTAAATGTTCTACATAATCTGTCATTAAAAACCTTAAATCGATCACAGATTCATCACTTAGAATAATTTTATAATCCAAAACCTTTTCATCAACAGACTTCATCACCCTGATAATTTGACTGTTAATCGAAAACCAAAGCTGTGTTAAATCAATAATATCCATTGTTTGATATTGATTTAAATTTACTAAATCTATTTGATTATATGGTCTGTGACGATAAGGTTTTTCCAGATAATTAATTTCTGTAAACCGAACCAGATTATGAATTGCCGAATCGACTAAATGTCCGATAATTTCTTTTTTAGACCATTTTCCTGGTATTTTGGCTTCTAAAATTTCACTCTTTAATGTTGTAAAATAGTCAATGTTTTCAGCCAGTATTTTTTCAAATTTAAGAATCGCGTCCTGCATGAATTATCTAATTATCTAATTGACTAATTAATTTATTTAGCCGCCAGTTTATTCAATGTATAAGTAATCAATTCATCAACAGCTTTATACGGATCATCGCTAAAAGTTCCGGTTGCGCGATTGGCAATAATCGCATTTAATGATAAAGCATTATGACCTAAAAGAGCCGAAAGCCCGTAAATAGCAGCCGTTTCCATTTCTAAATTCGTGATTCGGTTGTCATTAAAATTAAAATTATCCATTTTATTATTCAATTCCTCGTCCTGAATATTTAAACGTAAAACACGCCCTTGCGGACCGTAAAATCCTCCGGCTGTAGCGGTAATTCCCTTGAAAATTTTATCAGATTCGATTATTTTTTCCAGTTTTTCAGAACACGGAATTGCGTAAGGTCTTCCTTTGCGAATATCCCAATTGGTATGCATTACAAAAGCATCTTCAATAGCCGGATTTGAAACTTCGTCGATTAAATAGGAGCGAAGCATATTGTCTAATCCAAGTCCAAATTTTGACATTACAAAACTATCCACAGGAATATCCGCTTGTAGCGAACCCGAAGTTCCAATTCTGATAATATTTAAAGAAGTCAGCGTTTCTTTTGGTTCACGCGTTTTTAAATCGATATTAACCAAAGCGTCTAATTCGTTCAGGACAATATCAATATTATCAGGACCAATTCCTGTTGACATTACCGAAATGCGCTTTCCTTTATAGATTCCGGTTTGTGTTTTAAATTCTCTTTTTTGAGTCGAATATTGAATTGAATCAAAAAACTGCGTGATTTTCTCTACTCTGTTTTGATCTCCAACAAAAATTATATCGTGTGCAATATGTTCAGGAAGAAGGTTTAAGTGATAAACACTTCCGTCCGGGTTAAGTATTAATTCTGAATTTTGTATCATTTTTTTTCTTTAAGGTTCAAAGTGGCAAAGGCGCCAAGGTTCTAAGGTTTTTTTAATCTTTAATTCTTTAATCATTTTTCAATCTAAAATCTAAAATCAGAAATCTAAAATTATCAGCCTCCAACACGTTTTGTTTTAAATCCTTTTTCTTTTAAAATTGCCATAATTTTATCGCGATAATCACCTTGAATAATGATTGCATCGTCTTTAAAAGTTCCGCCAACGCTTAGTTTTGTTTTAATTTCTTTAGCCAGAATTTTAAAATCTTCATCGCTTCCTTCATAACCTTCAATTATAGTGGTAGCTTTTCCTTTTCGTTTTTCGAATTTGCAAATCATTGGTTCTTTCTGAACATAAAGTACATGTTCTTGATCCTGAACTTCTTCTGGTTCGTTTGATTCGACATGATCCGGAAATAAATTTTTTAATTGATCTTGTAAGTCCATAAATGTTTATTCTAAAAAATAAATTCCAATAAATATAGTTTGTAAAAATTAAATTCCAAATTCCAAAGTTAGGATTGGAATTTGGAATTTATATCCCGAACTATCGGGAGAGATTTAAAATTTAATTTACGTTTATTTTTTTATCAGACCTAAGTCTACTAAACGTTCATATAAATAATCTCCTGCAGTTATATCTTCGAATTTTTTAGGATTCTCGGCATCAATACAGTTTTCTAAACAATCCAGACGCATATCGCTTACGGGATGCATAAAAAACGGAACTGAATAACGAGAGGTTCCCCATAATTCTCTTGGCGGATTAACTACCTGATGTATAGTCGATTTTAGTTTATTATTGGTATGTCTTGACAACATATCACCAACATTAATGACCAATTCATCATCTTCTGCAATTGCATCGATCCATTCACCATTATGATTTTGAACCTGTAAACCTTTTCCCTGCGCACCCATTAATAAGGTAATCAGGTTAATATCACCATGAGCAGCAGCACGAATTGCGTTTTCCGGCTCAGAAGTAATTGGCGGATAATGTATTGGTCTCAAAATAGAGTTTCCTTCTTTTGCATACTGATCAAAATAAAACTCATCCAAACCTAAATGCAAAGCAAGAGCTCTTAATACATAAATACCTGTTTTTTCAAGCATTTGATACGCTTCTTTACCTACGATATTAAAACGCGGCAACTCTTTTACTTCAACATTTTCAGGGTATTCTGAAGCGTATTTTGAATCTTTATCAACATACTGTCCAAAATGCCAAAACTCTTTTAAATCTCCCTCTTTACGTCCTTTAGCATGTTCTTTTCCAAAAGAAACATAACCTCTTTGACCGCCAATTCCGGGAATTTCATAATTATGCTTGGTTTCTACTGGCAAAGCGAAAAAATTTCTAATCTCGCCATAAAGTTCGTCTACTAATTGATCATCAAGAAAATGACCTTTTAGGGCTACGAAGCCAATATTTTCAAATGCACTGCCGATTTCATTTACAAATTTTTGTTTACGTTTCGGGTCGTCCGAAAGGAAATCACGTAAGTCTACACTAGGAATGTTTTGCATACTTTACATTTTTTATTTAAAAAGAATAAGGAATGGTAAATCCTTACAATAACAAAGGTAGCTAATATTTTAGTTTTGAATTTTAAAAATTAATAGAAAATTGAGTTTAATCGTAATATTTTAACGCAAATAAAGAATTTATCAAATAGATGAATTATTTCACTTAAAAGTTTTTATTCTCTGCAATTTTCCTATTTTTAAACATTAATAATTCATGTTTTCAAATGTTATTTATTTAACAAATAACGTTAAAATTGTTATATTTTTATATATTTGAAAGCAATAAAAAAATAAACCAAATGATCTTTTACAGACACGACCTGAGTAATAATCAATTATTAGATTTATATAAAAAAATACTTAAACCACGTTTAATCGAAGAAAAGATGCTTATTCTGATTCGTCAGGGAAAAGTATCAAAATGGTTCTCCGGAATAGGGCAGGAAGCAATTTCTGTGGGAATCACAGCTGCTTTGGATGAAACGGAATATGTGTTGCCAATGCATAGAAATCTTGGCGTTTTTACGACAAGAAACATTCCGCTTCACCGACTTTTTTCGCAATGGCAGGGAAAAGCTAATGGTTTTACAAAAGGAAGGGATCGTAGTTTTCATTTTGGAACTCAGGAATATAATATTATAGGAATGATTTCGCATTTGGGTCCGCAATTAGGGATCGCAGACGGAATCGCTCTGGCAGATAAGCTTCAAAAAAATAAAAAAGTGACAGCCGTTTTTACAGGTGAAGGCGCTACAAGCGAAGGTGATTTTCATGAGGCCTTAAATATTGCTGCGGTTTGGAAATTGCCTGTAATTTTTGTAATCGAAAATAATGGCTACGGACTTTCAACGCCTACAAATGAGCAGTATTCATGCGAAAATCTTGCCGATAAAGGTGTTGGTTACGGCATTGAAAGTTATATTATCGACGGAAATAATATTCTGGAAGTTTATAATAAAATTTTACAGTTAAAAGCACATATGCAGGAAGATCCGCATCCGGTTTTACTGGAATTTAAAACATTTAGAATGCGCGGTCACGAAGAGGCGAGCGGTACTAAATATGTACCGGAAGATATGATGAAAGAATGGGCAACAAAAGATCCTGTTGATAATTACAGGATGTTTTTATTGGATCAGGGTATTCTTACTGAAGAATATGATACTATTTTAAGAGGTGAAATTAAGCAGGAAATCGACGAAAATCTGGCTATTGCAAATGCCGAACCTGAAATTGTTCCTACTTACAGTGGAGAATTAGATGACGTTTACGCTCCTTATGAATATGAAGAAGTTAACTCAAAATCTGAAACCAGAAATATTCGTTTTATAGACGCCATCAGAAACAGTCTTGAGCAATCATTACAGCGTCATTATCGTTTGATACTTATGGGTCAGGATATTGCAGAATATGGCGGAGCTTTTAAAATTACTGAAGGTTTTGTTGATTTTTTCGGGAAAGACCGTATTCGCAATACGCCAATTTGCGAAAGTGCCGTAGTTTCTGCCGGAATGGGTTTATCGATTAATGGTTATAAAGCGGTTGTCGAAATGCAATTTGCTGATTTTGTTTCAACAGGTTTTAATCCAATTGTAAATTTACTGGCAAAATCTCACTATCGCTGGGGCGAAAAAGCAGATGTTGTGATTCGTATGCCTTGTGGCGGCGGAACTCAGGCAGGACCTTTTCACTCTCAAACCAATGAAGCGTGGTTTACAAAAACACCTGGTTTAAAAGTCGTTTATCCGGCTTTTCCTTATGATGCAAAAGGATTATTAAATACCTCAATAAACGATCCGAATCCGGTATTGTTTTTTGAGCACAAACAATTATACAGAAGTGTTTATCAGGATGTTCCGATAGATTATTATACAATTCCGTTAGGAAAAGCAGCTTTATTAAAAGAAGGAAAATCAGTTACGATTATTGCTTTTGGAGCGACGGTTCATTGGGCTTTAGAAACTTTAGCCAATAATCCGGAAATTGAAGCTGACTTAATCGATTTAAGAACTTTACAGCCTTTGGATACTGAAGCTATTTTTGCATCGGTTAAAAAGACAGGAAAGGTGATTATATATCAGGAAGATACTTTGTTTGGCGGAATTGCCAGCGATATTTCGGCTCTAATTATGGAAGAATGCTTTGAATATCTTGATGCTCCGGTAAAAAGAGTTGCAAGTTTAGATTCGCCAATTCCGTTTACAAAAGCATTAGAAGATCAGTTTTTACCTAAAAATCGTTTTGAAGAGGTTTTGTTAGAGTTGCTAAGATATTAAGGTTCTGAGATACTAAGATACTAAGGCTCTTAGATTTAGTTTCTAAAAAACTTAGAATCTCAGAACCTTAGGAACTTTTTTTAAAAAAACACATAGAAACATAGGCTTATATGTAGAGAAAAAGAATATAAAAAGAAACCAGTTTCTAACACATAGCTGTTACACAGAACTATGTGAATTTAAATAAGTGAAACGCCTTTTTAAGTTTACAAAATCTATGTTTCTATGTGTTAAAACAAACACCAACATATAATGTAATGTCACAGATTAAAAGATTAAAATGATTTAAGATTTGTTATATTAAACCTGACAGGTTTTTAAAACCTGTCAGGTTTAACAATCTAGACGAAAAGCATACCACGAATTACATCAATTAATTCGTGCTTATTAGTAGAATTCGTGGCAAAAAAACTAATTCGAATTCGATTTTAACTCAAACAATTGTACCTGACTTTTCAAGCGGTCAATCAATAAATTCATCATTCTTTTGTTTAAACTGGACGAATTTTGAATGTAAGTATCGTATTCTTCAATGGTAAAAAGTGCCATTACAATTCCTTTTAAAGAATTACGGAATTTAATATCTTTTTGAATGGAATTTTCGATGGTTTGTAATTTCTTTTCGGCTGTATACGAATAAAAATCTGCTTTATTCTTGTTTACGTAGTTGATAAAAACGGCTACAAACAAGTCGTTTTGAAGTTTTAAAATAGGCCTAATAGTCTGATTTTGAAATAACTCATCTACCGAAGATTGAGCACTTACAGTTCCTAAAGTTTCGCCTCTGAATTCTTTTAAAAAAGTGTCTCTATCTGCCATGTTTTTTATTTAAATTTAGAAAAAAATAAAATACAAAAACCAGATTTTATATTATATAAATTTAAAATATGCGATTTCATACCAGAAAGTGGGTTAAACCCGAAGATTTAAATCCCAACGGAACTTTATTTGGCGGAAAATTATTAGCCTGGATTGATGAAGAATTAGCGTTGTATACTATTATCCAGCTTCAAAACCCAAAAGTGGTAACCAAATACATGTCTGAAATCAATTTTAAAAGTTCTGCAAGACAAGGCGATATTATCGAAATTGGAATTGATGTTGTAAAATTTGGAAATACATCTCTGGTTTTAACATGTGCCGTTCGAAATATGATGACACGCGAAATTATCATTACAATCGATCAGACGACAATGGTTAATTTAGATGAAAACGGAAAACCAAAAGCGCACGGTAAAACCCAAATCGAATTTGTAAAAGATCGTTTATAAATAATTTCTCTCTATGTTTAAAAATTTTGCAATTGCTTTTTTGTTTTTCGTTTTAATAATATCCTGCAATTCTAAAGAAGAAAAAGACAAATACAATCACATTGTTTATCGTGCGGTAAACAATAAAGATACCGCTATTTTAGACATTAATATAAACGATAAACGTTTTTACGGACGTTATGAAATATCCTATTACAAAGTAGGGAAGGATTCCGGCGATGTTAGAGGAGATTTAAAAGGCGATACTTTACGGGGCGATTATCATTATATTTCTAATGGCGGTGCATGGAAAAGAGTTCCTTTGGCTTTATTAAAAAAAGAAAACAAACTATTTTTAGGAACCGGCGTAATAGGAACTTATTTTAATTTACCATGTTTTATACCCGGAACTCCAATAGAATATGACAATTCAGGGTTTGTTTTTGAAAAAGCATATTGATTGTTTCAGGTTTTCTTTGTTTAAGGTTTCAAGTTAAGTTACTTTGAGCATAACCGCGAAGTTCGCAATGATGAACTTTGCGTACATAGCGTAAACCTTTGCGAACTTCGCGGTTAAACTACACAATGCAAACCTGAAACCTGAAACAAAGAAAACCTGAAACTCTTAACTAATCCAATCGTCCAATCTGCGATGGTAATTCGAAAATATCGAGATCAAAATAAATTACTGAAGCCATAACATGATCGAAAATATCAGACATAATATACTCGTAATTTGCCCAGCGTTTATCGCTCGAAAAAGCGTAAATTTCTAACGGAACTCCGTGTGCGGTCGATTGCAGCTGGCGGCACATAATATGCATATCTTTATTTAATCCGGGATGTGATACTAAATATTGCATGATATATTTTCTGAATAAACCTAAATTGGTCATATTGCGACCGTTTATCGCAAGCGTTTTATCAACTCCGCGTAAATCATTGTATTTCTCAATTTCAGCTTGTCTGGTTTCGATATACGATGAAATAAGCTGTACTTTTTTCATCTGATTCAAATCGTCATTATTCAGAAAACGAATGCTGCTGCTTTTTATCAGAATATGTCTTTTAATACGTCTTCCGTCAGATTTTTGCATACCGCGCCAATTCTGGAAAGAGTCTGAACTCAAGGCATACGTTGGAATCGTGGTGATCGTATTATCAAAATTTCGAACTTTTACAGTCGTTAAATTAATTTCGATTACATCTCCATCGGCACCAAATTTATCCATTGTAATCCAGTCGCCAATACGCACCATATCGTTTATGGCAACCTGAACGCTTGAAACAAATCCTAAAATAGTATCTCTGAAAATCAAGATAATAATAGCCGAAAGAGTTCCTAAAATAGTCAGCAATTCGCCGTGTTTGATTCCGAATAAAGTCGAAATAATCATGGCAACACCAAAAATCCAAAGCACAATCATAATAACCTGAATGAAACTGTCGATAGGTTTATCGCTGTATTCCGGCTTTTGTTTTAGATAATCCCGTAGCGAATTAAAAATCGTCCGGATAATCCATAATGTGATCAAAACAATATAAACGCCTACTATTTTTCCAAAAAGTCCCTCCCAATATTCATATTTATCTAAAATAATAGGAACGGCTTTATAAATAAAGAAAAACGGAATTAAATAAGCGGTGTATTTTGTGGTTTTATTGTGTATTAAATAATCGTCGAATTTGGTTTTAGTACGCTGGGCAAAAATGGCCGTAAGCGTAACCAGAACAAACTTGGCAACATAATAAATGGCATACGCCAAAGCCACCATAATGGCAATATTAAATACAAGACTGATGTATGAGGCAAAATTGCGGCTCATTCCCCAATCTCTAAAAATCGGATATAAAAAGTTAAATATTTTATCCAAAAGCTTATGCATTATTTTCTAAATATTTTTTCTCGATATAGAAAGTTCCAAACGGAATAAGGGAAGCAATTAGTATGATCCCGAAAGTTTTAAGATCCCAGTTTTGAGATTTTCTCAGCAAAAAAGCCAGAATAATATAACCAATAAACAAAACACCATGCGTCATTCCTAACGGGCGTAACAAAGTATGATAAAGTTCAGGATTGTTATTTTTAATGATAAGCATATTGGCGAATAATACTAAGTAGGAGATTCCTTCTAAAATTGCGGTAACTTTAAAAATCTTGAGCATGTATTTATTTTTTTGAGTTAATACGGGCAAAATTAAGTATTATGGTTGATTATTAGAGTATGAATCGCAAAAGTAATTTAACTTTGTATTCTTAAACTTTGATAATGAGCAAGCGCGATTTAAAAAAATATCTGGCAGATTTAAATAAAGAACAACTCGAGGAACAAATTATCGAATTGTACGAAAAATTTAGTCCCGTAAAAGTGTATTACGATTTTGCTTTTAATCCGAAAGAAGATAAATTGCTGCAGGAATCTAAAGTCAAAATTTCTCACGAATATTTCCCCATAAGAAAGCCAAATGCAAAATGGCGTCCAAAAGCCAAAATGCGACGATCTGTTGCGCAGAAAATCATCAAACATTTTATGTCACTTGGCGTTGATTCTTTCATTATTGCCGATTTAATGCTGTATAATATCGAAATCGCACAAACTTTTTCGTCGCAAAATTTTATTAAGCAGGAATTATTTTACAAAAGTATGTTTAATTCTTTTGAACAGGCGTTAAATTTTGTTATTTCAAACGGAATCCTAAATGAATTTAAATCCAGAATTATTCAAATTCATCAGCAAACTATTCAACAAAAATGGAAAAACAAATATGATTTTGAGACAATTTTAGACAAAATAGACTTATAAAAGCATATCTCATAAAAAATCTTATTAAAAAAAATCATTTATTTTAAATTAAAATAGAACGGATAACTGTTTTTTAGATGTATTTTTGCAAAAATCCAAAAATAAACAATGTCTCAAAACACTTTAGAAATAGAAAGAGAAGAGAAAAAAGAACTTTATGCATACCAAAAAGGCGATATTGACGCCATTTTTGAACGTTTAGACAATGCTCCAGCTCAACATCATTTATTGTACCAACTACCTACAGGTGGAGGAAAAACTGTAATATTTTCTGAAATCGTTCGTCGTTATTTATCAAATAATGATAAAAAAGTAGTGGTTTTAACGCACCGTATAGAACTTTGCAAGCAAACTTCAAAAATGCTGAAAGGTTTTGGTGTATCTAACAAAATCATCAATAGTAAAGTAAAAGAATTGCCTGATCAAAATGATTATTCTTGTTTTGTGGCAATGGTCGAAACTTTAAAAAACCGTATCAATGACGAGAAATTACATCTTGACAACATTGGTTTGGTGATTATTGATGAGGCGCATTACAACTCGTTTAGAAAACTGTTAAACTCATTTAAAAATGCCTTTATTCTTGGAGTAACTGCAACGCCTTTGAGTTCGAATATAAAATTACCAATGCACCAAAGTTATGATGAACTTATTGTGGGTGACACGATTAGCTCATTAATTGACAAAGGATTTTTGGCGCGAGCAACAACTTATAGTTATGATGTTGGATTAACATCATTAAAAGTAGGTATTAACGGAGATTATACCGTAAAATCTTCTGATGATTTGTATACAAATACTGTAATGCAGGAAAAACTGTTACATGCTTATACAGAGCGTTCTTTGGGTAAAAAAACCTTGATTTTCAACAACGGTATTCATACTTCATTATATGTATATGAAACGTTTAGAGAAGCCGGTTACGATATTCGACACCTTGATAACACAAGCAGTTCTGAAGAACGTAAGGATATTTTGGCTTGGTTTAAGAAAACTCCGGATGCAATTTTAACTTCGGTTGGAATTTTAACTACTGGTTTTGATGAACCTACTGTTGAAACAATTATCCTGAACAGAGCAACAAAATCGTTGACGTTATACTACCAGATGATTGGTCGTGGGTCTCGTAAATTACCTGGTAAAGACGAGTTTACAGTGATCGATTTAGGAAATAATGCAGCGCGTTTTGGTTTGTGGAGCGAACCTGTAAACTGGCAGCATATTTTTAAATCACCAGAGTTTTATTTGGAGAATTTACGTGATGATACTGAAATCGAATTGTATTTTAAATACAGTATGCCACCGGAATTGCGTGCTAAATTCAGTAAAACAGCCGACGTTACTTTTGATGTTGATGAAGAACATAAACTAATCATCAAACAAAATTTACGTTCTAAAGTTGTATTAGACAAATCATTAGAACAACACGCATCAATGTGTGTCGATAATACAGAAACGTTACAAGAAGCAAAATCATTAGGAAAAGAGCTTGATGACGATATCGAATGCCGTATTAAACGTTACGCAAAATGTTTGAGCCAATGCAGTAAAAACTACCGCGAATGGCTGGTTGACGATTATAAGTTAAAAATGGTTTTACTGATCGGGAAAAAATACCGTGAAAAAATCATGAACGAACCGGATTGATCTGGGGAAAGGTTTTCAGTTTCAGTTTTCAGTCACAGTTTTCAGGTTGTCAGGCTGAGCGAAGTCAAAGCTTACGCAAAGTGATTCAGCATTTGTAAATCCTTCGACTTCGCTCAGGAAGACAAAACGAGAACATTACAATAAAAATCATTTTAATCTGAGTAATCTGTGACAGAAAATCTAAAATCAGAACTCTAAAATCTAAAATACAAGGCATGTCTAAACAATTCTCAGCATTAGGAGTTTCAGCACCAATTTTAAAAGCATTAAGCGAATTAAACATTGTTGAACCAACAGAAATTCAACAAAAAACAATTCCGCTATTGCTATCTGAAACGCATGATGTTGTAGGTTTAGCCAAAACCGGAACGGGAAAAACTGCCGCTTTCGGATTGCCTTTGCTGCAATTAATTGATACCGAATTATCAAACGTTCAGGCTGTTATTTTGGTACCAACCAGAGAACTTGGACAACAAATATTTAGAAATTTAGAGGATTTTGGAAAACATATTCCGAATATCTCTATAGCTTCAACTTGTGGTGGAATCCCCATAAAGCCACAAATTGAACGCCTTACGCAGCCAACTCATATTGTTGTTGCAACTCCGGGGCGTTTAATCGATTTGATTCAGCGTAAAGCGGTCGATTTAAAACAAACGCAATATTTAGTTTTGGATGAAGCCGATGAAATGGTTTCGATCTTAAAAGAAAGTTTGGACGAAATTGTTACTGAACTTCCTAAAAAACACCGCACTTTATTATTCTCTGCAACTTTGCCGGGAACAATTAAACAATTGATTCAGAATTATTTAAATAAAAATGTAGTTCAGGTTAGCGCCAATATGGAAACCGTTGGTAACCAAGGAATTGATCACGAATATATTGTGGTTGATCCTATTGAAAAACTGGATGTTTTAATGCATTTTCTGAATTCAAAAGATGGTGAACGCGGTATTATTTTCTGTAAAACCAAAGCTGCAGTTAATAAACTGGCTAAAAATCTGGCGATAAACCGTTTTTCTTCGGGAGCGCTTCATGGAAGTTTATCTCAGGGAATTCGTGACAGAATTATGGAGCAATTTCGCGAAGGACATATTAATATTCTGGTTGCTACCGATTTGGCAGCGAGAGGAATTGATGTTAAAGAAATTTCTTATGTCGTGAATTACCACTTGCCTGATACTTATGAAAACTATGTTCACAGAAGCGGAAGAACCGCAAGGGCAGGAGCAAAGGGACTTTCTTTAACGGTTTTACAAGAAGAAGAAACAATTGAAATTCCTGAGTTTGAAAAAGAATTAGGAATCAAATTTACTAAATTCCAAAAACCTTCAGCAATAAGTTTAGAAGAAAATAATATGCTTTTATGGGCGAAACAAATCTTCAAAACAAAGCCAAATCACGATGTTTCAGCAGATTTAAAAACGAAGGTTAAAACTGTTTTTCATCATCTTACTAAGGATGAATTAGTTGAAAAACTGATGGCCAATTACGTTTTACAAAACAAAGTTGAAGTCGCGGAAAAGCCTGTTAAAAAATTCAAAAAGTAATATTTAAAGTACTTTACTTCGCCAATTTATGTTGTATTTTTATAATCAAATGACAAATTTGAACTATAAAAATACGCACCGAAATGGCAGAAAATATTATAATTAGACAAATATCCCTTAACGAAATTGACCAGTTGCAAAAAATTGGCCAGCAAACTTTTCATGAAACATTTTCAGAATCAAATTCTGAAGAAAACATGAAAAGTTATCTCAAAGAAAAATTCTCGTATCAAAAACTAACCGAAGAACTTACAGATGATAATTCTGAGTTTTACTTTGCAACTCTTGACAATGAAGTAATTGGTTATTTGAAAATTAATTTTGGAGAATCTCAAACCGAATTAAAAGACAATAAATCGTTGGAAATTGAAAGAATCTATGTTTCAAAAGAATTTCACGGAAAGAAAATCGGACAATTGCTTTATGATAAAGCTATTGAAATAGCTAAGGAAAAAAATACTGAATATGTGTGGCTGGGCGTTTGGGAAAACAATCTGAGAGCGTTGCGTTTTTATAAAAAGAATGGTTTTACTGAATTCGACAAGCATATTTTTAAACTCGGGAACGATGAACAAACAGACCTTATGATGAAACTAAAACTGGATAATTAGTTCCATAAATATTTAACAGAAAACGCAAAATTGGTTTTTCTATTTGAAATTATAATGTTAAATTTATAGAATTGCTTTAGGCAAAATAGTTTTAGTTATAAATCCTAGTTAATAAACAACATATATGAATATAGTCATCATAGGAGGCGGTTTTGCGGGAATCAATCTTGCAAAAGAGCTTGTCAATCAGCCTGAAATACAAGTTACACTTGTAGATAAAAATAATTATAATTTCTTTCCTCCGTTAATATATCAAGTTGCTACCGCTTTTTTAGAACCATCAAGTATTAGTTATCCTTTTAGAAAATTTTTTGCCGGTAAAAAGAATCTTCAGTTTCGTTTGGGAGAATTACTTTCTGTTGTTCCTGCCGAAAATAAAATAATCCTTAGTAATGGCGAACTAACATACGATCATCTGGTTTTTGCCACTGGTGCCGAAACGAGTTATTTTGGAATGGAAAACGTAATGAAAAACGCCATTCCGATGAAAACCTTAAATGATGCCATCGAAATGCGAAATGCATTACTTAAAAATCTTGAAAAAGCGGCAATCACAAAAGATATTCGCAAACGTCGTAAATTATTGACAATTGTTGTTGCCGGTGGCGGACCAACAGGAGTAGAGGTTTCTGGAATGTTTGCCGAAATGCGAAAAAATATTCTTTTAAAAGAATATCCTGAATTAGAAACTTCTGCAAGTAATGTTTATTTAGTCGATGGAGGAGATGCTTTGCTGTCGCCAATGAGTAAAGATTCTCAAAAAGATACACTAGAAGCGCTTACAAAACTGGGTGTTGTGGTAAAACTGAACACCAGAGTTGTTGATTATGTAGACGATACGGTGCATTTTGAAAACGGAGACACGATTAAAACCAAAAATTTAATTTGGGCGGCGGGAGTTTCGGCTAAAATTTTTGAAGGAATTCCGAAAGAAAGTTACGGTCGCGGTCGTCGTATGGCCACAGATCAATACAGTAAAGTAAACGGTCTTGAAAATGTTTATGCAATTGGTGATACTGCAATTTTAGCGGGAGATAAAAATTTTCCCGACGGACATCCGCAAGTGGCTCAGGTTGCGATTCAACAAGGATTAAATCTGGCTAAAAACTTTAAAGCGAAAGTAAAAAACAAACCTTTAAAACCATTTGCTTATAATGATAAAGGTTCTATGGCAATTATAGGAAAAAATAAAGCTGTAGTAGATTTACCAAGTCCAAAATGGCATTTTAAAGGATTTTTTGCCTGGATTATCTGGTTGTTTATCCATTTAATTTCTCTTATAACGTATAGAAACAGGATTAATACGTTCTGGAATTGGATGGTAGCGTATTTTGCCAGAGATCAATCTCTTAGAATGATTATCAGACCTGAGAAAAGAACTTAAAATTTAAAATTCCAAATTCCAATTAGTTTGTCATTTCGACGGAGGAATAATCACATCAGAAATTCCGCAAAGAAAATCCCTAATCTTTGTCGATATACGCGTGTGATTATTCCTCCGTCGAAATGACAAAACATTGTGTTAATGCCCAATCACAATGTCATCTTCGTTAGAAACTTCTACTTTTTCTTTGATAAATCGTTTTCCAACATTCAGCACAATAAATGCAATAATTGTTGTTGAAGTTATAATAATAACCATTGGTGCAACAGAATTCTTTACAAAAATACCAACGGCAAACGAAGCTAAAGAACCTAATCCTAACTGAATTGCGCCCATTAACGCCGAAGCGCTTCCAGCATTTTTAGCAAAAGGCGCCATTGTAAGTCCCGCAGTATTTGGATTTGAGATTCCTAAACATCCCAAAAATAAAAATAACATTGTGATCGTTTCATACAAACCTAAAAGGTTATTTAACGAAAGTATCAGGAAAACAATGCTTATTACAGATTGGGCAATTAAGGCTCCAAAAATCATTTGTTCGCTTGAAAATCGTTTTAATAATATCGAATTTAATTGGCTTGAACCAATAAAACTTACAGACATAAAAGCAAAAATCCATCCGTATGTTTTGGCGTCTACATGGTAAATATCCATAAAAACTATAGGAGAGGCCGCTACATAGGTAAATAAACCCGAAAAAGCGATAGAACCTGTAAATGCATAGGTATAAAATTGTGGCTCTTTTAAAACCTTTAAAAAGTTAGAAATTATAGGTTTCGGTTTTAATGAAATCGAAGTATCCGGTTTAAAACTATTTGGCAAACCAACTTGTGAGGCAATTAAAATAGCGATTCCCATACACATTAATATAAAAAACACAGTATGCCAGCCATAATCTTCAGTAACATAACCACCAATTGTTGGCGCTAGCATTGGCGAAAGTCCCAAAACAAGCATTAATAATGAAAATACTTTTGGAATATCTTTTACAGGAAATAAATCACGAACCATAGCGACAGAAGCTACAGTTGCAGCACAGCTTCCAACGGCCTGAATAAAGCGCAGAAGGATAAAAGAATCAATATTAGTTACATAAACACAACCTAAAGAAGCCAAAATATAAACCATTAAGCCAACAAATAAAGGTTTTTTGCGACCAAAGCGGTCTAATAAAGGTCCATAAAGTAATTGTCCCGCAGAAATTCCGATAAAATAACTCGATAAACTCATTGAAACTTTAGCAACAGTTGTATGCAAATCTTTTGCAATGCCCGAAAAACCAGGTAAATACATATCGATAGAAAATGGACCAAGTGCTGTTAAAGAACCTAAAATAAGGATAAGTTGAATGTATTTTTTTGTTGTCATTTTCTTAAAATTTTGCTTTTTATTTCGTGCAAAGATAAATATTTAGTACCTTGATACATATAATAATCGCATTTTATGCAAAAAATGGATATTATGTAAGTTTTAAAAATTATTTTGAAACTCTAACCATTAAATTTAAATTTATGAAAAAATTCACATTACTTTTAGCTCTTATTTTTACAACAATTTCGTTTGCTCAAACCATTACATCTAAACTAGAAGATGCAAACCCGGCTCAATATTCTTTACTTGAAAAAGTAAACAAATATTATCCGGATATTACACTAAATAAGGCTATTACAAATTTTTATGCTGACGGAAAAATTATCGATTCACAGCAGACATTTGATTTAAAAGGAACAAAATTCTCAAGTTATAAGATTGGAATTGAGCCTGATAACAAAAAATTATTGTTCGAATATGTTACAGATGAAGCCGGAAAAGTTTACGGAGACGTTTCTCTTTTTAAAGGAAGTGTTTTAAGAACAACGTTTACACAAAGAACCGGTTTAATTGACATTTCTTTAGACGGAAAATCTGTTTATCAAACTAAGATTTAAGCAAATTTTAGAAATTATATCAAAAGCATCATTTTATATGGTGCTTTTTTTATTTTATATTTGAAAACAAAATTCCTTTAAATCTTTAATCTGATGAAAAATATTTTTCTGTTGCTGCTATTTATTTCCTTTTCAGCATATTCTCAAACAAATCTGTTTAATGGAACCTGGAGCACTGAAAATTGCAAACACTGCAGTAAAGAATATGTTTTAAAATTAAATATAGCGCAATCAAATAATAAAATATACGGAACTGCAGAAATTACAAGCAGCGACGAAAAATTTGTTACAGGCGTTATGGATATCACCGGTAATGTATATGTACTTGGTGAAAAAGCCCAAATAAGTATCAAAGGTGAAAAAGGTTCTGTAAGCGCAGTTCTTTTTGCAAATGATGGCGTTTTGCAGTTTGTAAAACGCGGTGGAGCTGATTTAATGCCAAAAGAAACAATTTTAACGAAAGTACACGAATAAAGCATGTATTTCGGTTACAACATATTTGAACTATAATTTATATTATGTAAAATAGACTTTTTAGAGAACTCCTCTGCATCAATATTTTACAAATAATCTGATTTGTATTCGTTCTTAGATTCTCTTTATCCCGTTTATAAATAATATCTTTTGATTTAATTTACATTCTCTCGAATCTTAGAATTTAATCTGTGAAAATTGAAGCCAAATTTTCTCGATTAAAGACAAAAATTATCGATAAATATCATTTTAAATTGGGATAATTAACATTTTTTTAATAATAACCATATTCTGTTCCAGATGCTTTCATTGTAAGAGTTTATTTTATTATTTTTACATTCGATACTTTAAAGAAATTATCAAACATATGAATACAATTGCTGAGCATATTGCAGATTTTCTAAAAGAATACCCGCCATTTAATAACTTAACTTTTCAGGAATTAGCTGATATTGCAACCAATATTCGTGTTCTTAATTTAGAGAAACATGCGATATTGTTTCAAAATGATGATCCCTTACATGATAGTTTTTATGTAGTGGCTTCCGGCGTTATAAATCTGACAACAATTGCTGATGGTGAGGAAACTATAATTAATAAATGTCATGAAGGTGATATTTTTGGTTTACGTCCGTTTTTTGCCAAAAATAACTATATGATGACTGCTAAAGCACGAGAAGAAAGCATTATTTATGCTATTCCAATTGTTGCATTCAGACCTTTTGTAGCCAATAATTCTGATGTATTAAACTTTTTGCTTGAAAATTTCGCCGTAAATTCAAGACATACCAAGGATAATGTAAGTTCTAACGGAAAATTAATTTCCGACACTTCGTTTTATGTAGATCAACAGTCTGAAATGCAATATCTTCAGTCTCTAACCTATAATAATTCGCCATTAAAAACAGAAGCAAACCGTATTGTAAAAGATGTGGCTATTTTAATGACGGAATCTATGGTTGACAATATTGTGGTTACAGAAAAAAATCACCCTATTGGTATTGTTACAGACGCTGATTTGTCTTCTAAAATTGCTACAGGACGCTATCCTATTACTGAAACGATTGACAAAATTATGTCATCGCCGGTGGTTACTGTATTAGAAAATGTTTCTCTTGCCGAGGCTCAGCTTTTAATGCTAAAACATAATGTAACGCATTTATGTGTTACTAAGGACGGTACGAGTAAATCTGCTGTTAAAGGAATTATCTCTGAACATGATTTAATTGTTGCTCAGGCAAGCAATCCCGGGGTTTTAATTAAAGAAATTAAACGTTCGCAGCTTCCGAAAGACTTAAAACAAATACGAGATCGTTTATCTGATTTGATTCAGAATTCGCTTCAAAAAAATATTCCGCTTTCACACGTTAGTAATATTGCGAGTGAAATTAACCTGGCCATCATTAAACGTGCGGTAGAATTGTCTATTTTAGATTTAGGCTCACCTCCTGCTCGATTTGCGTGGTTAAGTATTGGTAGTCAAGGACGTAAAGAACAGCTTTTGCTTACAGATCAGGATAGCATTTTAGTTTTTGAAGATGTTACTCCGGAAAAATACAGAGACGTAAAAGATTATTTTTTAAGACTGGCAAAAAGAACAACAGCCATATTAGAAAAAGTAGGTTATGAGCTTTGCCCTAACGGACATATGGGAAGTAATATGTTATGGTGTAAGTCATTGACTGACTGGACAAAACAATACAACAGTTGGATGAATACTCCAGGTGAAAACAGCAATGATTTAAGTAGTATTTTCTTTGATTATGAGATCGTTTTTGGAGAACCAAAAATTGAAGAAGCGATAGAAAGTGTTATTTTTAAAAATGCTGTAAACAATACTTTATTCTTTGACTTTTTAGGAAATGATGCTTTAAAAAGAAATTCTCCTTTAAGCTTTTTCAAAAAGTTTATTGTTGAAGAAGAAGGACCGCAAAAAGGAAAATTTGATATTAAAACACGTGCTTTAATGCCATTAATTGATGGCGCGCGTTTGTTGATTTTAAATTCTAATATAAAAGGAATTCAAAATACTTATTTAAGATTCAAGCAATTAGCGATTACGGATTCTAAAAATGCGGAAATTTATTTAAGTTGTGCCGAAGCTTTTCTGACATTATCAAAATTTAGAACTGTTGAAGGTTTAAAAAATGACGATTCCGGACAATATATTAATATCAAAGAAATGTCAAAAACAGATAGAGAGAAATTAAAAAATGCTCTAACGCCAATGAAAGATCTTGAAGAATTAATCAAGAGCAAATTTCAACTTACGCAATTTTCATAAGTATGTTAGATTGGATTAAAAATATCAATAAAGAATATCCTGATTTTTGGAAGGATTATTTAACCAAATTCGAAACAAAGCCTAACCGATTTGTAGTTTTATCGACTGAAACTTCTGGCTTAAACCCGAATAAGGATGTAATTTTATCATTGGGAGCATTTTCTATAATTGACGACAGTGTTGTAATTAAAGACAGTTTTGAGTCTGTTTTATTGCAATACAAGTTTTTGCACGATAATGGTCTTTCGAATGAATTTATTATCGAAAGCAAGATGATTAAAATGGAAGAACCGGCTGCTCTGGAAGCTTTTGTTAATTTTCTGGGAAATGCGATTTTGGTTGGGCATCATATCAATTTTGATATTGAAATGCTTAATAGTGCCTTGGAACGCCTGGATTGTGGAAGATTAAAAAACGAAGCTTTGGATGTTGACATGATGTACCGCAAATTGACTGATATTAATGACAAACAATTTTCATTGGACGATTTAGGTGAAATTTTTAAAATTCCAAAAAGTGACAGGAATTCTTCTTCTGAAGATGCTTACAGAATTGCACTTTTATTTTTGAAATTAAAATCGAGATTGGGAATTAAATAATTTTTTACTGTCATTTCGACCGGAGGGAGAAATCACACTCGAAACTCGATAAAGATTGGTTCTTTACTTTGCGGAATTTCTGGTGTGATTTCTCCCTCCGGTCGAAATGACAAACCGTACGAAAGAATTAAAAAAGATTAAAAAAAATCTGCTTAATCTGTCAAATCTGCGTGAAAAAAAATTTAAAATATACATAAGCTGATTTATTATTATAAAAAAAAATGCCTCTTAATTTTAAGAGGCATTTTTTGTTTTCTATTTACTTCAATATTAAGAAATTCTTTCTTTTGTAATTTCTTCTACAATTTCAGGATTTAATAATGTCGATGTATCTCCAAAGTTAGAGAAATCTCCTTCGGCAATTTTACGCAAAATTCTACGCATAATTTTTCCTGAACGTGTTTTTGGTAAACCAGAAACAAACTGAATTTTGTCTAGTTTTGCAATTGGCCCAATATGGTCAGCAATGTACTGATTGATTTCTTTTGTCAGGTTTTCTTTATTTCTAACTTCTCCTGTTTCTTTCAAAATTACATAACCGTACAGCGCATTTCCTTTTATATCATGTGGGAAACCAACAATAGCAGATTCTGCAACTGCCGGATGCTCATTGATTGCATCTTCAATAGGCGCTGTTCCTAAATTATGACCAGAAACAATTACAACATCATCAACTCGACCTGTAATTCTGTAATAACCAACTTCATCCCTTAATGCTCCGTCGCCTGTAAAATATTTTCCTGGGAAAGATGAAAAATATGTGTCTTTATAACGCTGGTGATCTCCCCAGATAGTTCTGGCGATCCCCGGCCACGGAAATTTAATACATAAACTTCCCACAACTTGGTTTCCTTCAATCTCGTTACGTTTTTCATCCATTAAAACAGGCTGAATTCCCGGTAAAGGCAAAGTTGCGTATGTTGGTTTTGTTGGCGTTACAAAAGCAATTGGCGAAATCATGATTCCACCCGTTTCAGTTTGCCACCATGTATCAACCACTGGACATCTTTTATCTCCAACGTGGTCATTAAACCAGTGCCAAGCCTCTTCGTTGATTGGTTCTCCAACAGATCCAATAACTTTTAAAGATTTTAACGGGTATTTTTGAATATAATCTAAGCTTTCTTTTGCTAACGAACGAATTGCTGTTGGCGCTGTATAAAATTGTGTGATTTTATGTTTTTCGATAATATCCCAAAAACGGCTAAAATCAGGATAAGACGGAACTCCTTCAAAAATTACGGTTGTTCCTCCATTTAATAACGGTCCGTATAATATATAAGAGTGACCTGTAATCCAACCAATATCTGCAGTACACCAGAAAATATCATTTTCTTCGTGACTAAAAACGTTTTTAAAAGTATAAGCTGTATACACCATATAACCAGCTGTAGTATGCACCATTCCTTTTGGTTTTCCTGTAGAACCTGATGTATACAGAATAAATAAAGGATCTTCGGCATCCATAATTTCAGCTACACTATTGTCTATTGCAGCATCTAATAAAGGCTGTAACCATTCGTCACGACCGTCTTTCATTTTAATTTCGGTATTGGTTCTTTTTACAACCAAAACTTTACTAACTGTAGGACAAGTGTCTAAGGCTTCATCAACAATTCCTTTAAGGTCAATTGTTTTATTTCCTCTGTATCCTCCATCAGAAGTAATTACCATTTTACATTCGCAGTCATTAATTCTTGCTGTAACAGCAGATGCTGAGAATCCTGCAAAAATTACTGAGTGAATTGCCCCAATTCTGGCGCAAGCCAATACGGCAACGGCCAATTCCGGAATCATTGGTAAATAAATACAAACACGATCTCCTTTACGAACGCCCTGATCACGCAAAACATTCGCCATTCTTGATACTCTTTCGTATAATTCGTTATACGTTATATGTAAAGCAGATTCAGAAGGATCATTCGGTTCAAAAATAATAGCCGTTTTTTCTCCTCTTTTGCTTAAATGCCTGTCGATACAATTCTTGGTAATGTTAACTTTAGCTTCTGTAAACCATTTTACTTCGGCTTCGGCCATATTAAAATCTACTACTTTATCCCATTGTTGGTACCAGGTAAAATTCTCCTCTGCGATCTTCCCCCAAAACTTCCTTGGTTCCCTTATTGACTTATTGTAATGTTTAAAATATTGTTCTAAATTTTCAATTTTATAATAACTCATATGTTTTTGGAATTTTTTTATAAATGTATTAAATCTCGACGTATTCTTAAAATTATTTAATTCATAAATTTTATCAAATAAAAACACATATTAAAAAAAATACTTCTTTTTTATGTGTTTAATATAAAAATTTGCGTTTTGAACTAAAAAAGCAATTCACAAAAAAGGCACGATAAATAAATACCATGCCTTTTGATTTTAACAATTTCAATAACAATTAATTTTGTAATCTGCATTACAACGCTTCACGTTCTATTTTGAAAATAGCAGCAGCTTTATTAATTAAAACAGAAATTTCAACAAGCATATTTATCACTAAACATGCCCCTTCATTTAGGGATTAGCTTCACTTAACTTACTCACCGAAGTTAAGTGAATGCAATATGCATCTATATCTAATTTTCTTAATAAGTGCTTACTAATTCAAAATATTACATAAAATAATGATACAGTGCAAATCCCATCACATTCGAATGTGTGGTAATTCCCAATTATTATCCAATTTTTTTCATTGCAGTCATCGATTCTCTCAACCATGCTCCTACCTCTTCGATAGGATGTTGACGAATTTCTTTGTTTACTGCAATTAATATCGCATTATCTACTCCGTTTGAAGTCGAAAATGGTTTTCCAATCACATTAGTATCAACAGTTTTCATGAATTCAGTCAATAACGGTTTACAAGCGTGGTCGAATAAATAACATCCGTATTCAGCAGTATCCGAAATAACGCGGTTCATTTCAAATAATTTTTTTCTTGCAATTGTATTTGCAATCAAAGGCAATTCGTGTAAAGACTCATAATAAGCTGATTCTTCGATAATTCCAGCCTCAGTCATTGTTTCAAAAGCTAATTCAACTCCGGCTTTCACCATTGCAATCATTAAAACTCCATTATCAAAATATTCCTGTTCAGAGATTGGAGCATCAGTTGGAGGCGTTTTTTCGAAGTTAGTTTCTCCGGTTGCAGCTCTCCATGTCAATAAATTTTTATCGTCATTAGCCCAGTCGATCATCATCGTTCTTGAGAATTCTCCAGAAATAATATCATCCTGATGTTTTTGAAATAACGGACGCATAATATCTTTTAATTCTTCTGCGATTTCGTAAGCTTCGATTTTTGCAGGATTAGAAAGACGATCCATCATATTCGTGATACCACCGTGTTTCAAAGCTTCTGTGATAGTTTCCCAACCAAATTGAATTAATTTTGAAGCATATCCGGGCTCGATTCCTTTTTCAACCATTTTATCAAAACATAAAATAGAACCTGTTTGCAATAATCCGCAAAGGATAGTCTGCTCACCCATTAAATCTGATTTAACTTCGGCAACAAATGATGATTTTAAAACTCCTGCTTTATGTCCTCCGGTTGCTACAGCATAAGCTTTTGCCTGATCTAAACCAAAATCGTTTGGATCATTTTCTGGGTGAACCGCGATTAAAGTTGGTACACCAAATCCTCTTTTGTATTCTTCACGAACCTCAGAACCAGGACATTTAGGCGCACACATAATTACAGTAATATCTTTACGAATCTGCATTCCTTCTTCGACAATATTAAAACCGTGAGAATATGATAAAGTAGAACCTGTTTTCATTAATGGCATAATTGCAGTAACTACCGCAGTATGTTGTTTATCAGGAGTAAGGTTACAAACTAAATCAGCAGTTGGAATTAATTCTTCATACGTACCAACTTTAAATCCGTTTTCAGTTGCATTTTTATAAGAAACTCTTTTTTCAGCGATTGCATCTGCACGTAATGCATATGAAATATCTAAACCAGAATCTCTCATGTTTAAACCTTGATTCAAACCTTGTGCACCACAACCTACAATGACAACTTTTTTTCCGGCTAATGCAGCAATTCCGTCTGCAAATTCTGATTGCTCCATAAATTCGCAAACGCCTAATTGTTCTAATTGTAATCTAAGTGGTAATGTGTTGAAATAATTTGCCATTCTTTTTTAATATTTAATGATGTTGTAATTTAATAATGATACTATTTTAGGGCTTCTAATAATGTTGAAATTTCCATTTTTTCTTTCGAAACAGAGATTCTTCCTGAACGCACAAATTGCATAATTCCGTAAGGTTTGAATTTGGCATATAATTCTTCAATTTCAGAACGTCGTCCTGATTTTGAAATCACAAAGAAATCGCGGGAAACCGTCACAATTGTAGACTGGCTTTCCTTGATGATATTCTGAATCTGTTTTTCATCAAACAACAAACTTGAAGCAATTTTAAACAAAGCATTTTCAAGATAAATTGTCTCTTCATCTGTGTGATAAAATGCTTTTATAACTTCAATTTGTTTTTCAATTTGTCCAACGATATTCTGAACCCATTTCTCTGTTGTATTTACTACAATGATAAATCTTGAAACATTCTCTATTTCTGATTCTGAAACGTTTAGACTTAATATATTAATGTGACGCTTTAAGAATATTCCTGATATTCTATTCAACAATCCTACATTATTTTCTGAATATACCGATATGGTAAATGTTTTATCTTCCATTTTGTTTTTTAGTTTTTTTTTGTTTCAGGTTTAAAGTTTCATGTTGCTGAGAACTTGAAACTTTAAACTTGAAACATGAAACTTTTTAGCTTAATCTAATTTCAGAAACACATGCTCCTGTTGGAATCATTGGGAAAACATTGTTTTCTTTTTCTACCATAACTTCCAAGAAATAAGAATCTTTTGAAGCCATCATTTCTGCAACAGCGGCATCTAAATCTTCTCTTTGAGTTACTTTTTTAGATTTAATATGATATCCTTCGGCAATTGCAACAAAATTTGGATTGATCATTTTTGTTGAGGCATATCGGTTATCAAAAAACAATTCCTGCCATTGGCGCACCATTCCTAAAAATTCATTATTTAAAATCACAATTTTTACCGGTACTTTAGTCTGGAAAATAGTTCCCAATTCCTGAATTGTCATCTGGAAACCTCCATCGCCAATAATAGCAACAACTTCACGATCCGGTCTTCCCATTTTTGCTCCAATTGCAGCAGGAAGCGCAAATCCCATTGTTCCTAAACCTCCGGAAGTAATATTACTTTTGGTCGAATTAAATTTAGCATAACGACAGGCAAACATCTGGTGCTGACCAACATCTGAAACAATAATTGCATCACCTTTTGAGTGTTTGTTAATCATTTCCATGGTTTCTCCCATTGAAATTCCTTTGCCGTTTGTTGGATTTAATTCTTCGTTTATAACAGATTCTACTTCTATTTTATGCAATTCCTTAAATTCGTTATGCCACAAATCATGTGATTTTGCATCAATTAATGGCAATAAAGCATTCAAAGCTTCTCTTACGTCTCCTAAAACGGCAACTTCTGTTTTTACGTTTTTATCAACTTCTGCAGGATCAATTTCAAAGTGAATTACTTTGGCTTGTTTAGCGTAAGTAGCTAATTTTCCAGTAACGCGATCATCAAAACGCATTCCCAAAGCGATTAAAACATCACATTCGTTTGTCAATAAATTTGGTCCGTAATTTCCGTGCATTCCCAACATTCCTACATTTAAAGGATGCTCTGTTGGCAAAGCCGAAAGTCCTAAAATTGTCCATGCAGCCGGAATTCCTGATTTTTCAATAAAAGCTTTTAGCTGTTCTTCGGCCTGACCGAGAATAATTCCCTGACCAAAAACAATAAAAGGTTTTTTTGCACTATTGATTAACGCCGCAGCTTCGGCAACTTTATCTAATTTTAATTTCGGAACCGGAACATAACTTCTGATTGAAGTACATTTTTCATAACTAAATTCAAACTCATCAAACTGAGCGTTTTTAGTAATATCAATCAAAACCGGTCCGGGACGTCCTGAACGGGCAATATAAAATGCTTTTGCAATGATTTCGGGAATCTCAGAAGCTTCTGTAATCTGATAATTCCATTTGGTTACCGGAGTCGAAATTCCGATAATATCTGTTTCCTGAAATGCATCAGAACCCAATAAATGTTTCCCAACCTGACCTGTAATACAAACCATTGGCGTTGAATCGATTTGAGCATCTGCAATTCCGGTCACTAAATTTGTTGCTCCCGGTCCTGAAGTAGCAATTGCAACCCCAACTTTTCCTGTTGCTCTTGCATATCCCTGAGCGGCGTGTGTTGCGCCTTGCTCATGACGTACTAAAACATGGTGTAATTGATCCTGAAATTTATATAATTCGTCATAAACCGGCATGATCGCTCCTCCCGGATATCCATAAACCAAGTCTACTCCTTCTTCTAATAAACATCTTATAACGGCTTCTGCCCCTGATATTTTCATAGTATATTTTGTTTTCAAAAATCAATATCAAAAATTCAACTTCAAAACTCAATGTCAACAATCAATATCAAAATTCAATGGCAATGTCAAAATCAATTTCAATGGTCGTTTTAAATTGATCTTTTTATATTTCTATTTGCTATTGCTTTTTGTTATTTTCATTGATATTAAATTTTGTTATTGTCATTGATATTGTAATTGACATTGTTATTTAATAAATTAATTATCGGTAACGCAACCTGTAGATGCGCTTGAAACCGATCTTGCATATTTAAGTAAAACTCCTTTTGTAACTTTTAACGGTGGTTGAACCCAAGCCGCTTTTCTCGCTGCAAATTCTTCGTCGGATATTTTCAGGTCGATTGTATTTTTTACTGCATCGATCGCGATTAAATCACCATCTTTTACAAGTGCAATACCACCACCATCATAAGCCTCTGGTGTAATGTGTCCTACGACAAAGCCATGTGAACCTCCAGAGAACCTGCCGTCTGTAATAAGAGCGCAGCTGCTACCTAATCCGGCACCAATAATAGCCGATGTAGGTTTTAGCATTTCAGGCATCCCGGGACCACCTTTTGGTCCACAATACCTGATGACGACTACACTACCCGGTTTAATTTTTCCGGCCTCGAGACCCGGAATTACTTCAAATTCACCTTCAAAAACCACTGCCGGTCCTTCAAAATATTCTCCTTCTTTTCCGCTGATTTTTGCAACAGCACCTTCAGAAGCAAGATTTCCGTATAAAACCTGAATGTTTCCTGTTGGTTTTAAAGCTTTTTGAATTTCATGAATTACCTCTTGTCCGTCTTGTAAATCAGGAGTTGAAGCTAAGTTTTCAGCAACTGTTTTTCCTGTTACTGTTAAACAATCTCCATGAATAAGCCCTACTTTCAATAAATATTTCATTACCGATGGAATTCCTCCAACTTCATGAATATCTTCCATCATATATTTACCACTTGGTTTCATATCAGCCAATACCGGTGTTCTGTCGTTAATTGCCTGAAAATCATCTAAAGTAATTTTAATGTCAACAGCATGCGCCATTGCAATTAAGTGCATAACTGCATTTGTAGAACCTCCTAAAACTGCTACAATTGTAATAGCATTTTCAAAAGCTTTACGAGTCATGATATCTCTTGGCTTAATATCTTTTTCTAATAAAATTTTAATTGCTTCTCCGGCAGCCAGACATTCGTCTCTTTTTTCCTGACTTAACGCAGGATTTGAAGAGCTGTAAGGCAAACTCATTCCTAATGCTTCAATTGCCGAAGACATCGTATTTGCAGTATACATTCCGCCACAAGCACCGGCTCCGGGACATGCATTTTGAATAATACCTTTAAAATCTTCCGGAGTAATTTCTTTTTTTACTTTTTTTCCTAAAGCTTCAAAAGCGGATACAATATTTAAAGATTCCCCTTTCCATTTTCCAGAGTGAATTGATCCTCCGTAAACCATCATCGACGGGCGGTTTAAACGTCCCATTGCGATTAATGCTCCCGGCATATTTTTATCACAACCCGGAATCGCAATTACACCATCGTACCATTGCGCTCCCACAACTGTTTCAATAGAATCGGCAATCACATCACGAGAAACCAATGAAAAACGCATTCCTTCGGTTCCGTTTGAAATTCCGTCACTTACACCAATGGTATTAAAAATAAGTCCGACCAGATTCACATCCCAAACACCTTTTTTAACATCTTTTGCTAAATCATTCAAGTGCATGTTGCAAGTGTTACCATCGTAACCCATACTAACAATACCAACTTGTGCTTTTTTCAAATCTTCTTCAGTTAAACCAATACCGTACAACATGGCTTGCGCTGCAGGTTGTGTTTGATCTTGAGTGATGGTTTTGCTGTACTTATTTAATTCCATTATTGTATTATTTTTTTTAATTTTTATTCCAAAAAAAAACCTTCCAGTATTTGGAAGGTTTGTAATATAGTTTTTCAATTATATTTATACCATTCCCGATGCAGATGTGCTAAACACATTGACAACAACGACAGAAGTAATAATAATTGAGATTTGCATCATTTATTTTTTTAGTGTTACAAAAGTATGAAAACTTTAAGAACTAAAAAAATAAAATCTCAACATTTACAATACTTCTTGTTATTTATTTCATTATTTTAATAAAAAACCTAAACAATCGTCGATTGACCGATATGAACATTATCATTATTAAAATACAACAGATCATCTTTGCTAAAAATGAAATTAGAAACGAACTCCCCTACTTCATTTGTGCCAAATTTTGAATCTGGTTTTAAGTCAACCGTAACTACTTTAAATTCAATTGCTTTTTCGACTGCCTGATAAATTACATTTGCTTCTTTAAACAAACCAAAATGTTCCAGCAACATCGCCGCAGATAAAATTGAAGCAATTGGATTGGCAATATTTTTTCCTTTTGCCTGAGGATAAGAACCGTGAATTGGTTCAAAAAGCGCATTTTTTTCTCCTAAAGATGCCGAAGCCAATAAACCAATAGAACCTGTAATAACGCTGGCTTCATCTGATAAAATATCTCCAAACAAATTCTCTGTTAAAATCACATCAAATTGTTTCGGATTTAAAATCAACTGCATGGCTGCATTATCCACAAATAAAAAGTCTAAAAGAACATCCGGATAACTTTCGCCCACTTTCTGAGTTACTTTTCTCCATAATCTGGAGGTTTCCAAAACATTGGCCTTATCAACCATCGTTAACTTTTTGCGTCGGTTTTGTGCCGATTTAAAAGCCAAATGTGCAATTCTGGTGATTTCTTCCTCTGAATATTCACATAAATCCGAAGCATGTGTTCCTTCTTCATTTAATGTTTTAGCTCCAAAATAAGCACCGCCTGTTAATTCTCTGAAAATAGTAAAATCAGCACCTTCGATAATTTCTCTTTTTAAAGGAGATGCATCAATTAGTGATTTATAAGGTTTTATAGGACGAATATTAGCAAACAATCCCAGTTCTTTACGAAGCTTTAATAATCCCTGCTCCGGACGAACTTTTGCATTTGGATTATTGTCATATTTAGGATCACCAATGGCTCCAAATAAAACAGCATCAGTATTTAAACAAAGGTTTAGCGTTTGCTCCGGCAGCGGATTTCCTGTTTTATCTATTGCAATCGCTCCCATGAGCGCCTCTTCAAAAACAAATTCATGATTGTACACCTCACCAATAGCATGTAAAGCTTTTTTGGCTTGTAAAATTACTTCCGGTCCAATTCCGTCTCCTGGTAAAACTGCTATTTTCAAATTCATAACGTCTCGTTCTTTATGTATTTAAATCTTTATTTTTTGTCTTTGTTCTTTCGTCTTTCTTCTATTCTCTTTCTTCTATATTCTTCCCAACTAGCTTCTAATTAAATCGCCTTCAATTTTTGAAGCTTCAATAATCTGATGAATATCAGCATCAACAACTTCTTTTTTGATGTCGGCAAATTTCAAAAACTCAACATATACAATATCCAATTGTACTTTTGTAAGCTCGTAACCTACTTTTTTAGCACGATAAGCCAAAGCAGCTCTTCCGCTTCTTGCTGTTAAAATAATTGATGATTCATTTACGCCCACATCAAGCGGATCCATTATTTCATACGTTGCTCTGTTTTTGATAACACCATCCTGATGAATTCCAGAACTGTGTGCAAAAGCATTTGCACCAACAATCGCTTTATTTGGCTGCACAATCATTCCCATACTTTCAGAAACCAAACGGCTCATTTCGTTCAATTCTCTCGTATTAATGTTAGTGTCTAAATTAAGGTAAGGATGTTGTTTAAAAATCATCACCACTTCTTCAAGTGCCGTGTTTCCGGCTCTTTCACCAATACCATTAATAGTACATTCTATTTGTCTTGCTCCATTTATAGCGCCTGCAATAGAGTTTGCAGTTGCCATTCCTAAATCATTATGACAGTGACATGAAAGGATCACATTTTCGATACCTTTTACGTTTTCTTTCAAATATTTAATTTTTGCCCCATATTCTTCCGGCAAACAATATCCTGTGGTATCAGGAATATTCAATACAGTTGCGCCTGATTTAATTACTTCTTCGCAAACTCTTGCAAGAAAAGCGTTATCAGTTCTTCCGGCATCTTCTGCGTAGAACTCAACATCTTCTACATAAGATTTTGCGTGAGATACAGCAAATTTTGCTCTGGCAATAATATCTTCTCTTGTGGTATTTAATTTATGGAGTATATGAGATTCAGATGTTCCGATTCCGGTGTGGATTCTAGGTCTTTTAGCATGCTTTAAAGCAGCTGCAGCAACATCTATGTCGTTTTTTACAGCTCTTGTTAGTCCGCAGACCGTTGCATTTTCTACAATTTTACAAATCTCAGAGACCGATAAAAAATCGCCCGGACTTGACACAGGAAAACCTGCTTCGATGATATCAACTCCCATTTTGTCAAGTCGTTCTGCGATAACTAATTTTTGTTTAGTATCTAACTTACATCCTGGAACTTGTTCACCATCGCGCAAAGTGGTGTCAAAAATTTGAACTTTCTCTCTATTCATATTCATTTATTTAATGTAATTTCACATCTTGATAACAAATATATATTGTACTTCTTCAGTACGAAATTCATTTTAATGAAATTATACTGTTTATAACACAATTTATAACGTATTAAATAACTAATAACCAATAAGTTACACTATTATATTTTACAATGGCTAACCATCAAAAAGATTTCTTATTTGTATTAATAAAATCGCTTTCGAAATCTGAAAAAAGACAGTTTAAAATTTTTGCAAGCCGATTAGAAACCAGTTCGAATACCAAATTCATCGAATTATTTAATATTTTAGATAAATCTGAAAACTACGATGAAAAGCTTATTTTAAAAAGCGGAATCATTAAAAAAATACAGCTATCTAACTTAAAATCATACTTATACAAGCAAATTTTAGTTAGTATTAGATTAAATATTCCAAGTCAGAATATTCGATATCAATTGCGTGAACAAATAGATTTTGCAGGTATTTTATATAATAAAGGATTGTATAAACAGAGTTTGAAAATTCTGGATAAAACCAAAATTATTGCGCTTGAAAATGACGAAAAATATATGGCGTATGAAATTGTAGAATTCGAAAAACTAATCGAATCGCAATATATTACCCGAAGTATTCAGGGTCGCGCCGATGAATTGGTGATTCAGGCCAAAGAATTAAATTACCGAAATACAATTTCAAGCAAATTATCGAATTTATCCCTGCAGCTTTACGGAATCATGCTGAAAACCGGTTACGTAAAAAATGACGAAGAATATAAATATATAGACGATTATTTTAATAAACATATTGCAAAACTAGACGAAACTAAATTTGGTTTCCGCGAAAAATATTGGTTTTATAATGCCAATTTATGGCGCAGTTTCCTGGTTCAGGATTTCTTAGCCAGTTATAAATACGCTTATAAATGGGTTACATTGTTTTATGATAATCCAAACATGATTTATCAGAATCCGGTATTTTTCTTAAAAGGAAATCATTACTTTTTGGAGTCTTTGTATATGTTGAAATACCAATCGAATTTCAGGAAATATTTAACGCTTTTAGAAGAAACAATTGCAGATCCTAAATTTCCTGTAAACGACAACATTGCATCGCTATCATTTTTATATGTATATAACAATAAATTAAATCTACATATTCTTGAAGGAACTTTTGAAGAGAGTGAATATTTGATTCCGGAAATTCTGGAGAAAATCAAAATTCACAGCGAACATCTTGACGAACATCACGAAATGTTGTTTTTCTACAAAATTGCTTCGATTTATTTTGGAAATGAAAAGTATAATGAATGCATTTTTTATTTAGATAAAATCATCAATAACAAAAACCTAACCATGCGCGAAGACTTAATGTGCTTTGCCAGATTATTGTCGTTGATCGCACATTATGAATTAGGAAAAGATTATTATTTAGAAAATCATCTTAAAAACACCTATAAATTTCTAATCAAAATGAACGACCTACACGAAGTTCAAAAAGAAATTATTAAGTTCCTGAGAAGCCTGAATAACCTATATCCAGCCGATATTAAAAAAGAGTTCAAAAAGATGCATGCCCGTTTTGTTGAACTTGAGAAGAATACCTACGAAAAAAGAGCATTTCTTTATTTAGACATTATTTCATGGCTGGAAAGTAAAATTGAAAACAGAAAAATTGCTGATATTATCAAGGAAAAAGCAAAATTGAATAGCCGTTAGGGTTTCTTTTTTGTTATTTATACCAACAAACCCGACAGTTCCGAAGCCTCGGGATTAAAAACCTGTCGGGTTTCTCTTACGCCAGTTTTGTCATTCTGAGGAACGAAGAATCTCCACGAGTAGCTCGCCAAAGATTGGATTCTCGTTGCGGAGTTCCTTATGAAGATTCTTCGTTCCTCAGAATGACAAGGCTTTACGTGTTTTATCTGCAATAACAACAAACTGTAGTTCCCGGCTGACAAACATCTCCTCTGCCCGGCGTATTCGAAATAACTCCTCCCGCTTCGCCGCATAATATAACGCATAAAGGAATACCTCCGGAAATAGATTTTTGAGCAGTCTTACTTAGAATTTCAATGTTTTTTAGGTTTTTTAAATTTTTCATAATAGTTTGATTTTGATTTGTTTCCTACTCTTTTAGCTTTTCGGATTACGCTTATTTATTCATATTCAGATTAATACAATCTAAATTAAAAAATAAAACGGTAATATTCGTACAAAAAATAAAATTAACATTAGATAGAAAACCCAAATCAGCTTCTTCTTTTTTTGTCATTTCGACCGTAGGGAGAAATCACACGCGTAACTCGTCAAAGATTGGCGCTTCTAGGAACGGAATCTCTCATGTGATTTCTCCCTTCGGTCGAAATGACAAAGCTTTCGTAACAACAAACTCGACAGCTTTTTAATCCCGAGGTTTCGGGACTGTCGGGTTTACTAAACATAAAAAATCCCAAATTCCAATTAATTATTAGAATTTGGGATTTATCCCGAAACTTCGGGATTGGAATTTTTAAAACTTTATTCTACAATATTAGAACTCGTTACATAAAAATCTTTATTAACTTCAACCGTTTTTTGATCACCCGTTATTTTCTCTGATTTCCATTCTGTAGTTGGTTTTAACCATGTTTCTACACCGTTAATTTTTACTTTTACCGGCATATCAAACTTTGCTACACAATTTGTCCAGTGATATCCTAATTGACCATCTTTAAACATATATTCAAAAACCGGAATTTGAGTTGTAGTCAAATATTGTGCAAATACTCTATTGAAATTAATTCCTGACTGCGTATTTATATAATCTTCAATTTGTTTAGAAGTTACTGTTTGGTGATAAAAAGTACTGTTTAAACCTCTCAAAATCGATTTCCATTTTGCATCATCATTAATAACCTGACGAATTGTGTGCAGCATATTTGCACCTTTTGGATACATATCACCAGATCCTTCGTTATTTACATCATAATGTCCGATAATTGGCGTGTCATTATGAATGTTTTTTCTGCAGCCTCTTACATATTCAGCTCCAGCTTCTTTTCCGTAATAATACTCCACAAAAAGGCTTTCAGAATAGTTCGTAAAACTCTCATGAATCCACATATCAGCAATATCTTTGTATGTAATATTATTGGCAAACCATTCATGACCTGATTCGTGAATAATAATAAAATCAAATTTTAATCCCCAGCCCGTTCCGCTTAAATCACGACCTAAATAACCATTTTTAAATGCATTTCCGTAAGTAACACTACTTTGGTGTTCCATACCCAAATATGGCGCTTCAACCAATTTATAGCTGTCTTCGTAAAACGGATAAGGTCCAAACCAGTTTTCAAACGCTTTCAGCATTCTTGGCGCGTCTTTAAATTGCTCTTTTGCAACAGCCAGATTATCTTTTAAAACGTAGTAATTACAATCTAAATCACCTTTTTCGCCTTTAAATTTTTCTGAGAAATTAACGTAATCACCAATATTGATATTTACGCCATAATTATTAATTGGGTTCGAAACATACCAATTAAAAGTTTTAGTACCGTCTTTTTGTTTTTTAATGCTTTGCAGTCTTCCGTTAGAAACATCCGTTAAATCGCCCGGAACATTAACGCTAATCAGCATATTTTCAACTTCATCATACATATGATCTTTGTTTGGCCACCAAATACTGGCGCCTAAACCCTGACAAGATGAAGCTATAAAATCTTTTCCGTTTTTATCTTTTTTCCACGTAATTCCTCCATCCCAAGGCGGGCGAACGGCTTCTTTTGGTTTTCCTCCAAATGAAATTACGATTTCTTTAGTTTCACCAACTTTTTGCGCAGCCGTTAAATCAATAAAAAAAGCATTTCCGTCTCTTTTAAACTTCAATTCCTTTCCATCCTGCACTACTTTGTAAATTTGCATTGGTTCCTGCAAATCAATCTGCATTTTATTATACGAAGTCAAAACAGTATAACGAACTGTATTTGAACCCGTAATCGTTTTTTCACCTGGATTTACTTTTACATCAAGATGATAATATTTTAAATCCCACCAGGCTCTTTCCTTCGTAATAGTTCCGCGAAGTGTATCCTGATGTGTAAAAACCGTCTCAGACTTGCTCAAAAGTCCTTGCGCATTGGCAGAAAAACCAATCAAAAAGGCGATGAAAACGCCACCAAAGTATTTTTTCATTTTTATAAATTTGGAATAAATAGGGTATTTATCTCGTCCCGAAGCTTCTGGATCGGGACTTAATCTGCAACAAATGTAAACATTCGAATTAAGTTTTCTAAAATTTTATGATTTCCCAATAAAAAAACCAAACCCAACAAAGATTGCTGGGTTTGGTTTGTAGCTATTTAGAAATTTACTTCGTAATATCAAATTCAGTAACATAAAAGTTTTTATCTGTCACTAAAGTTGGTATATCCGCTTTTGCATTCTCTGCTTTCCATTCAGTTGTAGGTTTTAGCCAGGTTTCGACGCCGTTTAAAGTTACTTTCAAAGGCAAATCAAATTTCTCAACACAATTTATCCAATGATAAATTAACTTTTGATCCCTAAAATAATATTCAAAAGTAGGAACCTGAGCCGTTCTTAAATACTGATCAAATACATTACTAAAATCAATACCGGATTGTGTACTTATATAATCTTCAATTTGTTTTGTCGTTACTGTTTGGTGATAAAAAGTACTATTTAAGCCTCTTAAAATCGATTTCCACTTTGCATCATCATTAATAACCTGACGAATCGTGTGAATCATATTTGCTCCTTTCGGGTACATATCTCCTGATCCTTCAACATTTACATCATAAAATCCAATAATAGGTTTTGTATTTCGAATCATTTTTCGAATCCCTCTTATATATTCATTAGCCGCTTCTTTACCGTAATAAAATTCTACAAAAAGCGCTTCAGAATACGTCGTAAAACTCTCATGAATCCACATATCAGCAATATCTTTATACGTAATATTGTTGGCAAACCATTCGTGTCCAGACTCATGAATAATAATATAATCATATTTTAATCCCCAGCCCGTTCCACTCATATCAGTACCATTATATCCCTTTTTAAAGTTATTTCCATACGTAACACTGCTTTGGTGTTCCATACCCAAATACGGCGCTTCAACCAATTTGTAACTGTCTTCGTAAAACGGATAAGGACCAAACCAGTTTTCAAACGCTTTAAGCATTCTTGGCGCGTCCTTAAATTCCTCTTTTGCTACAGCCAGATTGTCTCTTAAAACATAATAACTGCAATCTAAATCGCCTTTTTCGCCTTTATATTTTTCAGAGAAATTAACGTAATCGCCAATATTTATATTTACGCCATAATTATTAATTGGGTTCGAAACATACCAATTAAAAGTTTTTGTACCGTCTTTTTGTTTTTTAACGCTTTGCAGTCTTCCGTTAGAAACATCCGTTAAATCACCCGGAACATTCACGCTAATCAGCATATTTTCGACTTCATCATACATATGATCTTTGTTTGGCCACCAAATACTGGCGCCTAAACCCTGACAAGATGAAGCTATAAAATCTTTTCCGTTTTTATCTTTTTTCCACGTAATTCCTCCATCCCAGGGTGGGCGAACGGCTTCTTTTGGTTTTCCTCCAAATGAAATTACGATTTCCTTAGTTTCACCAACTTTTTGCGCCGTTAAGTCAATAAAAAAAGCATTTCCGTCTCTTTTAAATTTCAATTCCTTTCCATCCTGCACTACTTTGTAAATTTGCATTGGTTCCTGCAAATCAATCTGCATTTTATTGTACTCCGTCAAAACAGAATAACGAACCGTGTTTGAACCTGTAATTGTTCTGTCCGCCGGATTTACCTTAATATCAAGATGATAATATTTTAAATCCCACCAGGATCTTTCTTTCGTAATGCTTCCGCGAAGTGTATCCTGATGCGTAAAAACCGTTTCAGACTTGTTTAGAAGTCCTTGTGCATTGGCAGAAAAACCAATCAAAAAGGCGATAAAAACGCCACCAAAGTATTTTTTCATTATTTATAAATTTGAGATAAATAAGCTAATAAACTGAATTTAGTCTTCAACAAAAATAAACATTCGATCTAATTTTTTAATAAGTTTACAATTTATCTTCAGAAAATTTAATACCGAAATTTAATTGTTAATTAGCCGTTCGAAAAAATATATACCTTATAAAAATGAGTAAAAACCTAACTATTTTATTGCTGTTATTTTCTCTGATAAACTACGCGCAAACCATTCCGGTTCATAAAACAAATGAAAAAATTATCATTGACGGTGATTTAACAGATTGGAAAATACCTTTTTCAAGTCCTTTTGTAATTCATAATTCCGGAGAAAAAGCCACTCAAAATACTTATGTTTCACTTTCGTGGAATGACAAAAATCTATATATCGCCTTTCGTTCTCAAGATTCCAAAATAGTAGGAAGTTCCCAAAAGAAAGATTCTCAAATTTATAATACCGATGATTTAGTAGAAATTTTTCTTGATCCTGATGGAGACGGACAAAATTATCTGGAAATTGGCGTAAATGCTTTTTCCACAAATTATGACATGCTAATCAAATGCCCATCTCAAAATTGTGGCGGATGGAATGCCTCGATGGCTTTTGATATTCTGGAAATGGAAGCTGTAAGTAAAACAACTCCAGAAGGATTTTGCACCGAAATAAAGATTCCGTTTTCAAGCTTGGAAAAGATAAAAAACGGCAATTTTACCAAGCCAAAAGTTGGTGCAAAATGGAAAGGAAATACCTTTAGAATTGATTACGGTAACACAACTGAATATCTTGCATTACAACCTTATAAGAGTTTTAAATTTGGTTTTCATCAACCGCAGGAATTTACTGTTTTTGAGTTTGTGGAATAGTGTTGAATGGCACGCGGATGACACGGATTCGCTATGCGAAAACGCGGATTCTTTATCCCCTTTTTGTTTGCCGCATTTTTGTCATTTCGAGGCACGAGAAATCGCACTAGTAATTCGACAAAGATTGGCGCTTTTAGAAACGGAATATCTTGTGCGACTTCTCCCTTCGGTCTACATGACAAATCTACTACTTCTGGCGTTTTTTCAAAACCTCCACAACATCATTCAATTCAAAACCTTTTGCCTGCAATAAAATCAAATAGTGAAACAATAAATCAGCGCTTTCGCTAAGAAACAAATCGTCGTTATTATCTTTTGCTTCAATAACAACTTCAACCGCTTCTTCGCCTACTTTTTGAGCAATTTTATTGATTCCTTTTTCGAATAAAGAAGCCACATAACTTTTCTCAGAATCGGCATTCTCTCTTCTGGTTTTTATTGTGTTTTCTAAACTCGAAATAAAGCCATAATTTTCCTTGTTTTCTTCCTGCCAACACGTATCAGTGCCCGTGTGACACGTTGGCCCAACAGGTTTTGCCTGAATTAGAAGCGTATCGCCGTCACAGTCATTTTTAATATCTACAAGATTTAAAAAGTTGCCGCTCTCCTCGCCTTTTGTCCAAAGTCTTTGTTTGGATCGGCTAAAAAAAGTCACTTTTTGAGTTTCTATTGTTTTTTGAAGCGACTCTTCATTCATATATCCCAACATCAAAACATTCTTTGTTTCTGAATCCTGAATTATTGCCGGAATCAATCCGTGTGCGCTTTTTATATCTATGTCCATAATTTTTAGTCTAAAGTTTTAAAGTCGAAAGTCTTAAAGATAAAACTAGATTCGAACTTCTATAGTATTACCATTATTTATAATCTTGCTTCTAATATCTTTCTTCTATATTCTATACTCTATTTTCTATACTCTATTTTCTATTCTCTATTTTCTATTCTCTATTCTCTAAAGTCTAACTTCAATACCATTATTTCTAAGCTCTTCTTTCAAAGCTTTAATCTCAATTTCTTTAAAGTGAAAAACACTCGCAGCCAAAGCCGCATCTGCTTTTCCTTGTTTAAATGAATCTACAAAATGCTGCATATTTCCCGCACCTCCGGAAGCAATAATCGGAATATTAATTAATGATGATAATTTAGCCAAAGCTTCATTTGCAAAGCCATTTTTAGTTCCGTCATTATCCATTGAAGTAAATAAGATTTCGCCTGCACCGCGTTCTGCCACTTCAACCGCCCAATCGAATAAATTTAGTTCTGTCGGCACTTTTCCGCCCACTAAATGCACAATCCATTGTCCGTCAATTTGTTTGGCGTCAATGGCGACAACAACACATTGGCTTCCAAATTTCTGAGCTAAATCATTAATTAACTGTGGATTTTTTACTGCCGATGAATTGATCGAAACTTTATCAGCGCCGTTATTCAACAGAATTTCAACATCTTCTACAGACGAGATTCCACCGCCAACTGTAAACGGAATATTGATTTTTTCCGCAACACTTCGTACCATATTCACGAGCGTTTTTCTGCGCTCTTCCGTAGCCGAAATATCGAGAAAAACCAATTCATCAGCCCCTTCGTCTGAATAAATTTTAGCCAGTTCTACAGGATCTCCCGCATCGCGCAAGTCAACGAAATTAACCCCTTTTACAGTTCTTCCGTTTTTTATATCCAAACAAGGAATAATTCTTTTTGCTAACATTTTTCTTTTGTTAATTGTTGGATGTAAAATGTGAAATGTTACTTGTAAAACCTAAAACTCTCATTTTACAATTCACTTTTTACATTTTACCAATAATATAATTCTCCAGTTGTTTCAAGGTAATTCTGCCTTCGTAAATTGCTTTTCCAATTATGGTTCCTTCGCAGCCTAAATGTGCTAATTTTGGTAATTCGTCAAATGTTGAAATTCCGCCCGAAGCGATCAATTTTACTTTTCTTGAGATGGTTTTATCATCCGTAATTACCGTTCCTTGCTCTAATATTTTTTTATAAAGATCAAAACTTGGTCCTTCCAGCATTCCATCTTTTGCAATATCAGTACAGATTACATAATCAATTCCCTTTTTCATATACTCTTTAATGAACGGAATCAAATCTTCATCTGAGTCTTCTAACCAGCCGGAAACCGCAATTTTTTCATCTTTTGCATCTGCTCCCAAAATAATTTTATCAGAACCATATTCTGAAATCCACTTTTCGAAAATTTCCTTGTTTTTTACCGCAATACTTCCGCCAGTAATTTGGCTCGCACCACTTTCAAAAGCAATTTTTAAATCTTCATCAGATTTTAAACCGCCTCCAAAATCAATTTGTAAACTCGTTTGTGTCGCAATTTGTTCTAATATTTTATAATTGACAATTTTGCTCGATTTTGCGCCGTCAAGATCTACTAAATGCAAATATTCGATTCCGTGTGCTTCAAATGATTTCGCTACTTCAAGCGGATTTTCATTGTAAATTATTTTAGTGTCATAATCGCCTTTTGACAAGCGAACACATTTTCCGTCAATGATATCTATGGCTGGTATTATTCTCATGTTTTAATATTTTAGAATTCAGATTTTAGATTTTAGATTCTAAAATTGAAATTGATTTTTGATATTGCAATTGATATTGATTTAAAAATTGGAATTTGAAATTTATTCTTTGGAATTTAAGTTAAGAAAATTTTCCAGTATTTTCTCTCCGACAGCGCCGCTTTTTTCAGGGTGAAACTGAGTTCCGTAGAAATTATTTTTCTGTAAAGCCGAAGCATATTCTAATTCATAATCTGTGGTAGCAATGGCATCATCGCAATTTGGCGCGTAAAAACTATGTACCAAATACATGAATTCATGCTCTGGAATATCCTTAAATAAATCCGATTTTAAATCATAAATCTGATTCCATCCCATTTGAGGCACTTTTACTTTTGAAGTAAATTTAATCACATCAACATCAAAAATCCCTAAGCCTTTTGTATTTCCTTCTTCAGATGAATTACACATCAACTGCATTCCCAGACAAATTCCTAAAACAGGCTGTTTCAAATTCGGAATCAAACTATCCAACCCACTTTCTTTTAGTTTTTTCATCGCCGAACTCGCTTCGCCAACTCCGGGGAAAATCACTTTATCTGCCGCCAGAATTTCGTCCCGATCATTACTCAAAACAGCTTTAAAACCAAGCCTTTCAATAGCAAACATAATGCTCTGAATATTTCCTGCTCCGTAATTTATAATTACTATTTTCATTTTATTTAGTCTTAAAGTCCAAAGTCCAAAGTCTTAAAGTCGCTTTTGTTATCCATAATACAGAAACCTTTTGACTTTATGACTTTCAACTTTTGACTTAATTAAAGCATCCCTTTCGTCGAAGGCAAAATCATTTTTTCTGTATCTCTTTTTACGGCTACTTTTATGGCTTTTGCGAAAGCTTTAAAAATTGCTTCAATTTTATGGTGTTCGTTTGTTCCTTCGGCTTTAATGTTGATGTTGGCTTTTGCACCGTCAGAGAACGATTTAAAGAAATGATAAAACATTTCTGTTGGCATTTTTCCAACCATTTCGCGCTTAAATTCCGTTTCCCAAACCAGCCAGTTTCTACCGCCAAAATCAATGGCAACCTGCGCTAAACAATCGTCCATGGGCAAACAGAAACCATAACGTTCGATTCCTAATTTATTTCCGAGTGCTTTTGCAAAAACTTCACCTAAAGCAATTGCAGTGTCCTCAATCGTGTGGTGTTCATCAACTTCCAAATCTCCTTTTACCAAAATCTCCAGATCCATTTGTCCGTGACGCGAAATTTGATCTAACATATGATCAAAAAAAGCAATTCCCGTTTCGATTTTGCTTTTTCCTGTTCCGTCCAGATTTAAATCGATAAAAATATCCGTTTCATTGGTTTTACGTGTAATTGTAGCGGAACGTGCTTCCAGTTTCAAAAAATCATAAATTGTCTTCCAACTTGTTGTTTGCAAGATAATTGTATCATTTAATTCTTCGCGTTTAGCCGAAATTTCGTTGCTTCCAATTCCTTCTGTCATATTGATGAAAATCGCTTTTGCACCAAGATTTTTTGCCAATTCAACATCAGTTAAACGATCACCTAAAACAAACGAATTTGCCAAATCATACGCCGGATTATCAAGATATTTTGTTAGCATTCCGGTTCTTGGCTTGCGCGTTGGCGCATTATCTTCCGGAAATGATCTGTCTACAAAAATATCATCAAACAAAACTCCTTCATTTTCAAAGGCTTTCAGTATAAAATTTTGCGTTGGCCAAAACGTATCTTCCGGAAAACTATCCGTTCCCAAACCGTCCTGATTGGTTACCATTGCCAATTCATAATCTAATTCGCTGGCAATTTTAGCCAGATATTGAAATGCTTTTGGATAAAATTCTAATTTATCCAGGCTGTCTAACTGATAATTTTCAGGTTCTAAAACAATCGTTCCGTCACGATCGATAAAAAGTACTTTTTTCATATATTATATTTTTTTCTGCCATAGATTTCGCAGATTAAAATGATTTTTCTTTTTTTATTTCACGCAGATTTTAAAAGATTTGAGCAAATGAACGCAAATTATTAATAACTAAAAATCAAAATTAATCTGCTTTAATCAGCAAAATCTGCGTGAAAAAATCATTTGATCTGTTTAAGCTGTGGCATATTCGTTTTTATTTCAATAACTTCAATTCTTTAATTAAAATTGCATTTTCTTCTGGAATTCCAATCGTAAAACGCAGGCAGTTTTCGCATAAAGGCTGCGTTGTTCTGTTTCTGATTACGATTCCTTTTGCAATTAATTCATTGTATCTTTTGTTGGCATCATCCACTTTTACCAATACAAAATTAGCTTCTGTAGGATATACTTTTTCAACAAAATTTACTTCAAGTAAAACTTTAAGTAACTCTTCTCTTTGCTCAATAATAGAAGTGATTTCCTGTTTTATTTTACCCGAATCTTTCAAACGCAAAATAGCCCTTTGCTGCGTTAATTCGTTTATATTGTACGGAGGTTTTATTTTATTTAAAACAGAAATTACAGCCTCAGAAGCATAACAAATTCCTAAACGAATTCCAGCCAAACCATAGGCTTTTGAAAGTGTTTGTGTAATCACTAAATTTGGATATTCGTCGATTTCTGTCAGCCAGCTTTCTTTCTCCGAAAAGTCAATATATGCTTCGTCAATTACCACCAAACCTTTAAAGTTTTGAAGCAATTTTACCACGCTTTCATCTGCAAAAGAATTTCCGGTTGGATTATTTGGCGAGCATAAAAAGATGATTTTCGTGTTGTCATCAACATTATCTAAAATCTTTTCTACTTGTGGCTGAAAATCTGTTGAAAGTAAAACTTCTCTGTTTTCTACCGCATTTATGTTTGCCAAAACGCTGTACATTCCATACGTTGGCGGTAACGAAATAATATTGTCGATTTTTGGTTCGCAGAAAGCTCTAAAAAGTAAGTCTAAAACTTCATCGCTTCCGTTTCCAAGCAAAATCTGACTTGGTTTTACGGTATTATTTTTAGCCAAAATCGCTTTAACCGAATTCTGCTGCGGATCAGGATAACGATTTACCCCATTTTGAAACGGATTTTCGTTGGCATCCAAAAAAATCATTTCTGCGGTATCAAAATCTTCAAACTCATCTCTGGCAGACGAATAAGGCTTTAGGTTTTTTACGTTTTCACGTGTTATTGTATTTATATCGAATTTCATTATCTTAATTTTTAGAATATAGAAAATAGAATAAAGAGAATAGACTTCTCATTTTATCTGTAAATTCTTTGTTCTATATTCTTTGTTCTATATTATATATTCTTTACTCTATACTCTTTAAGCGAAGCGTTACAGCATTCTTATGCGCTTGTAAACCTTCGGCTTCGGCCATAATTTCGATCGCTTTACCAATATTTTGAATTCCTTTTTTAGATATTTTCTGGAATGTCATTGATTTCATAAAACTATCCAGATTTACTCCACTGTAATTCTTTGCATATCCGTTTGTTGGCAATGTATGATTGGTTCCGGAGGCGTAATCTCCGGCACTTTCGGGAGTATAATTTCCAATAAAAACAGAACCTGCGTTTACAATTCCATTACAATAAAAATCATCAAATTCTGAACAGATAATAAAGTGTTCCGGCCCATATTCATTGATTAAATCTAATGCAATCTGATCGTTTTGCACATAAATTAATTTTGAATTTTCAATTGCTTTTTTGGCAATTTCTTTTCGCGGAAGTTCTTCAATTTGAATCTGAATTTCTTTTTCTACAGTATCAATTAGTTTCTTTGAAGTCGAAACTAAAATTACCTGACTATCCGTTCCGTGTTCTGCCTGCGACAATAAATCTGAAGCTACAAAAGCAGGAACCGCGGTATCATCTGCCACAATCAACAATTCTGAAGGTCCGGCCGGCATATCGATTGCAACACCAAATTGCGTTGCCAATTGTTTTGCAACGGTTACAAACTGATTTCCGGGTCCGAAAATTTTGTACACTTTCGGAATAGATTGTGTTCCAAAAGTCATTCCGGCAATTGCCTGGATTCCGCCTACTTTTAAGATTTTTGTTACGCCGCATAAATTCGCTGCGTATAAAATGGCAGAATTTATTTTTCCGTTTTTGTCCGGTGGTGAACACAATACGATTTCTTTAGAACCTGCGATTTCTGCAGGAACTCCCAACATTAAAACGGTCGAAAACAAAGGCGCTGTTCCGCCCGGAATATACAATCCAATTTTCTGAATCGGACGTTTTTCCTGCCAGCAATTTACGCCTTCTATAGTTTCAACTTGGATTCTTTCTGTTTTTTGAGCGGCGTGAAATTTATAAATATTGTTTTTTGCTAACTGAATCGCTTCTTTTAAATCATTTGAAATCAAGCTAATTGCTTCCTGAATTTCTGCAGCAGTAACTTCGTAATTATCCAAAGCAATTCCGTCAAAGATTGAAGTGTATTTTGCAACGGCTTCATCGCCTTTTTTCTGTACTTCTTTAAAGATTTCTTTTACCGTAACTTCGATATCGTCGATGGTTTTGGTTGGTCTTTTTAATATTTCTGACCAGGTTTCTGGTTTTGGATTGTCTATTTTATTCATAATTATATTATTTATATAAATTCCAATTTTTAAATTCCAAATGTTGTTTGTTTTTTTTAACACAGAGAAAACTACGATTTTTTTAATATTCTTTGAACTTAAATCACAGAGTTCACAAAGCTGTTGTTTGGAATTTGAAATTTGTTTTTTTTATTGGAATTTCTATTTACAGTACCATTTTCTCGATTGGGCAAACTAAAATTCCTTCGGCTCCGGCTTCTTTTAGTTTGTCAATTACGTCCCAAAAAGTGTCTTTGTCAATTACAGAGTGTACGCTGCTCCAGCCTTCCTGCGCTAATGGCAAAACGGTTAAGCTTCGTAAAACAGGTAAAATTTTTCCAATTTCATCAATTTTATCGTTTGGTACGTTCATCAGAATATATTTTGAATTTCTGGCTCTTAAAACAGATTGAATTCTGAATTTTAAGGTATCAATATGTTTCTGAATTTCAGGAGAAACTTTTGGTGAAACGGCTAAAACGGCTTCACTTTTCAGGATTACTTCTACTTCTCTTAAATTATTTTTGAATAAGGTACTTCCGCTTGAAACAATATCTACAATAGCATCGGCAAGACCAATGTTTGGTGCAATTTCTACTGAACCTGAAATTTGGTGAATATCAACGGTTAAACCGAAAGAATTGAAGTATTCGTTAACCGTATTTGGGTATGAAGTCGCAATTCGCAAACCTGCCAAATCCTGAATTGAATTGTACTCGAATGTTTTAGGAACGGCTACGGAAACCTTGCATTTTGAGAATCCAAGTTTCTGGATTACTTCGATATGTTTTCCTTTTTCTACTAATAAATTATCGCCTACAATGGCTAAATCTACTACTCCATCAATTAAATACTGGGGAATATCTGAATTTCTCAGGTATAAAACTTCTAAAGGAAAATTTGAAGCTTCTGCTTTTAACTGATCGTTTCCGTTGTTAATCGAAATGCCGCAATCTTTTAGGATCTGAATGCTGTCTTCGTTTAAACGACCTGATTTTTGAATTGCAATTTTTAATGTACTCATTTTTTTAGTTGTTTTGTTGGGTTAAAAGTTTGAGTACAAAGAATTGGAATTAAAAAACCCGCTTGATGTACTCAAACGGGTTTTAAAATATGATGATTTACATGCATACCATTAACACATCGCCTGAGAGCAATAATGAAAATGATGATGATGTAATTGAATTGAAATCATGATTTGTTTTGTGTTTTTATTCTTTGATTCGGTTGCAAATATACTAGATAATTTCATAAAAAAACAATTTTTAATTTAACTTAACCATAGTTTATTGTTAAAAAAAAGTTGAAGCGCCATTTTTATTCCATTTTTTCAATTTACTATAACGTTTTCATATTTTCGCCAAAATTTAAAACAACAGTTGTTCCTTCTCCAATTTCACTGGTAATTTTAAACTTAACATGAAGCAATTCTGAAATTCTTTTTACGATAGAAAGTCCTAAACCTGTTCCTTTAATTTCAGGATGTTCTGATGATCTTGATCTGTAGAACGGATTAAAAACAGTTTCTAAATCTTCCTGATCGATTCCAATTCCATTATCCTTAATTAGACAGATTGTTTTGTTATTTTCTTTTGAAAGTAAAATTGTAATATCTCCTTCGGCATTTGTATAATTAATTGCATTTGAAATTATATTTCTCAGAATTATCATAATCAAATAAGTATCTGAATGAATGTAATAATCTTCTTCTGCCTTAAATTTTATATGGAGCTTTTTAGCGTTTATTTTATCTGAATATAAGGTCAGAATATCCAAAATAAGCGCATTCAAATAAATAGATTCCGGTACAATATTCTGTTTCTGATTTTCAAAACGTGCCAATAAAAGCAGCTGATCTACCAGCATATCCAGATGATTAACTTCTTCGATACAAAAATTAATTTTTTCTTCGTATTCCCACGTTTCTCGGGTTTTCGAATCAATACTTCAAGTGTTCCTTTAATAACAGTCAAAGGTGTTCGAAGTTCATGTGAAGCATCAGAAGTAAACTGTTTTTCGCGTTCAATGGCATCTTGAATTCTGTTTAATAAATTGTTTATTGTTTTTGAAAGTGTATATAATTCATCGCGTGTTTTTGGCAACGGAATCCTCGTTTTCAGGTTGTCTTTTGTGATTGTTTTTGAGGTATTTGTTATCGCATTTATTGGTTTTATGCTTCGGCCGGCAAAAAAACGCGCGATAAAAAACAACAATACTAATATGGCAGGAAACGCCAGACACATAATATCAAACAAGTTATTTAGCACTAAACGGGAGTGGGTTAAGGACATTCCGATAATCAAATAACCTATTTTTTTTGATTTAATAGAAAGCGGAACCTGAATTTGCCGTATTGTATTACCGCCTATTTTGGTGTCAAACAATTCAAAATTTTCAACGCTGTCATGAAAAACAAGTGTTTGTGATTTAAGGTTGGGTGATTTCTCTGTAATTTTTTTGTTTGTATCCAGAAACTGAACAAAAACAGGGTTTACATCAACGGTATTATGCTCACGCTCTTCCCACTCTTCTTTATCAACCAATATTACAACGCCGTTTATAATTTGAATTTCTTTAAGATGATTTTGAACTTCGAACTTAATATCCTGATCTATACGGCTGTAAACAGAGTGTTTTACAATGATATAAATCGCAAAGAAAACTACTAAAATCAACAAACCGGTTGTGATAATATAGTTTAAAGCAATTCTGTTTTTAAAGGAAAGTTGTGCCATTTTTTAGTCATTTGCAATGTAACCCACACCACGAATTGTTTTTATATAATCTTCTTCAATTTTTAAATTGAGTTTTTTTCTGATTGCATTCATAAAAACATCGATAACGCCGGTATCATATTCAAAATTAATCTCCCAAACATCTCTTAAAATGTCATTTCTGGAGCAGACTTTGCCTTTATTTCGAATTAAATAGGTTAGCAATTCAAATTCTCTGTGAGTCAGGGAAACTTCTTCATCATTTTTTAAAACAATATATTTTGATAAATCAATTTTTATAGATCCTAAAGTAAGTGTTTCGGTTCCTTTTTGTTTTCTAAAATGAATTTTGATTCGTTCTGCCAATTCTTCAAAACTAAAGGGCTTTTTTATATAATCATTTGCTCCGGCTTTTAAGCCTTCTATAGTTTCCTGAACCGTATCTTTTGCCGTCAAAAATATAATTGGTGTCGACTGATCTTTGATTCTGATAGCTTTGCATAATTCTAAGCCATTTATTTTTGGCAGCATCCAATCTAACAAAATCAAATCAAATCGTTGATTTTGAGACAATTCAAAACCTTTTGAACCATCGTTTGCTGTTGTAACCTGATATCCTTCTTCCTGCAGTCCTTGCTGCAAAAACTGAATGATTCCTAATTCATCTTCAACTATTAAAATATGCATTTCAGATTGTTTAATTAAGATTTTTAGTTTTATTATTTCATTGCCAATATCAAAGATAAATAATTTGCGCTCTTAAAAATGGTATCTACAATTTAAACTAAAAAATGATATTAAGTAAATATTAAGTTAACCCTAAGTAAGGTTAAGGTTTATCTTAATCTCGTATTAATTGACCGGAACTAATTTTGTAAAAAAATAATTCCATGACATTTTACAAGAAATTTTCTCCTTTTTACAATCTTGGCCTATTTTACTTTGTTATCAGTTTTATATTACGAGTTGTTTTATTCTTTCATCCTATCACTCAAAGTTCTTTTACTTTTATTGAGAGCTTAAAGATATTCACTTTAGGACTTATCTCAGACTTTTTTCTGTTTATAATTGCTGCTGTATTTTTATGGCTGTATTTGATTTTTATTTCTAATTCTAAATATAATAAACCTTCAGGATATATTATTCTGGGATTTCTTGTCGCTTTATTTGCTTATGTGGCTTCGGGAAAAAGTATTTTTGATGAATACGGCGGCGCTTTACCAAAAATTGTCTTAATTTTTATCGGACTAAAAACAGTTTTGTTTGCACTTTTACTTTTTCTTCCAAAATTAAGAGATAAAATAAGATATTGGCTTTTTGCTTTTGTTATGTTTTTGTATGTTTTATTAATTCTGCAAAACGGATTAAGCGAATATTTCTTTTGGAATGAATTTGGCGTAAAATATAACTTTATCGCAGTAAATTACCTGATTTATACCAATGAAGTTATCGGAAATATTATGCAGTCTTATCCTGTAATTCCTCTATTTTTAGCTTTATTTTTGGTAACGGGAATAGTAACTTATTTTATTCTGGAAAAATCAAAAAGTTATATCAATCATATTCCAGCCTTTAAAGAAAAATTAAAAATTTCGGCTATTTATATCGTCTTATTTTTAGTTTCATTACTTGCCATTCCTACTTTGGCTAAAACAGAGAATTCTAAAAATGTTTTTGTTAATGAATTGCAGTCAAACGGATTGTATAAATTTTATTTGGCTTTTCAGAATAATAAATTAGATTATTTTAAATTCTATAAAACACTTCCAAATCAAAAAGCATTTGCGATTTTAAAACAGCAATTTCCGACTATTTCCGGCGAAAACACAAGTCGTAAAATAGAAAGTGATTCAGCAGAAACTCATAAAAATGTGGTTTTGATTACGATCGAAAGTTATAGTGCCGAATTTATGAAGGCGTATGGAAATGAGCAGAATGTAACACCTTTTTTAGATAGTTTAGCTCAAAAAAGTTTGCAATTTACCAATTTGTATGCCGCTGGAAACAGAACAGTTCGCGGACTTGAGGCTGTAACTTTGTGTTTACCGCCAACTGCAGGTGAAAGTGTTTTAAAAAGAGAAGACAATAAAAATAAATTTTCTACTGGAGCCATTTTCAAACAAAAAGGGTACAACGTTAAATTTATGTACGGCGGCGATGCTTTTTTTGATAATATGCAGGATTTTTATTCCGGAAACGGGTATCAGATTATTGATAAATCGAGTTTTGCGCCGAGTGAAATTTCGTTTTCAAATGTTTGGGGCGTTTGTGATGAAGATATGTATTATAAAGCCATAAAGGTTATGAATGTTGAAGGCAAGCAAAAACAGCCTTTCTTTAATCATATTATGACGGTTAGTAATCACAGGCCTTTTACGTATCCAAATAATAAAATTGATATTCCGGGCGATATAAAATCTCGTGACGGCGGGGTGAAATATACGGATTATGCTTTGCGAAAATTCTTTGCAATGGCAAGTAGACAGCCGTGGTTTAAAAATACGGTTTTTGTAATTGTTGCAGATCATTGTGCTTCGAGTGCGGGAAAAACAGAACTTCCGCTGGATAAATACAGAATTCCGGCTTTTATATATTCTCCGAATGGAAAACCTGAAAAATGCAATAAATTAATGTCTCAAATTGATTTAATGCCTACTCTTTTCGGCTTGCTTCATTTTGATTATCAAAGCAAATTTTTCGGACAGGATGTTTTAAAACCAGACTATAAACCAAGAGCTTTTATTGCAACGTATCAGGATTTAGGTTTGATAAAAGATAATGTTTTGACCATTTTATCTCCGAAACAGCAGGTAAAACAATTTAAACTACAATTAGATTCAAAACCCGGCATAGCTCCTGAATTTCAAATTTATTATAGTGAAACTCCTTTAAAATCTGAGAGAACTGATTTAGTGAATGAAACGATTTCCTTTTATCAATCGGCATCAGATATGTTGAAGAAAAAGAAGTATCAGAAGTAATTTGTTTATTGTAAAGTTTGCTAATCACGCTATTTTGTCATCCTGACGGAGGAAGGATCTCCGCAAGAAACTCCGTATAGAGAATCCCCAATCTTTGTCGAGCTACTTGTGGAGATCCTTCCTCCGTCAGGATGACAAGATTGTGGGAAAAACAGAAACAAAAAAGCCTCAAATTCATTTGAATTTGAGGCTTTTTATTTTAATCACGTTTCAATCTGAAACTTGAAACCTGAAACTAAAAAAACAAAATTTCCCTAGTCATTCTGATTCTGCATTCCAAACAAATATCCTTGTTGGTATAGTTTGTAATCGTCTTTTAAAGCCTGATTATTTCTTTGTGTAACCGCTGAAGAATCTAAATCGCTTAGATCAGGTTTTCCGGCATTTACCCACGCTGTGTACCAAAAACTTGCCGTTGCTTCAATGGCTTTTCTCATTTGATTTTCAACCATTCCATTTAATTCTTTATGCAGTTTCTTAGCATATTCATCAGAGAAAACAGTCGAATTGTATTTGTTTTTCAACACTTTTCCATCAGCATCCAATTTAAAAGTCTCGTTTTCAGGAGTTGAAGTTCTAAGTTTTTTGTCAATGTCTAACAACGGCTGAGCCAAACTATGCGTATCATTAATCAAATCCCAGGTTGCTTTATGAACATCTTCATAATAATGTGCCTGCGGAACATTTAATTTGTAATTTTTAGCAAATAATTCAGGCAATTTGCTTTCCCAAAGAGAATGAATTCCTTTTTGATCGCTCAATTGTCCGTCATGATTTGCAGAAGTATGCAGCGGCATATGCGCATCTCCTATATAATGACCTAAATCTGCGGCAAGAAATAAAATTTCTGCTCTGTTTTTATCTTTAAAAGCTTTGGTTAATTTTACCATCATATCTTCGATATACCAAGGTAAAATTCCGTTATCATTTAAGAATTTGGCATCGTATTTTTTCTTTGCTTCTTCTAATGTTTGTGGCCATGTGTCAGCAGGACCAAAATTTTCCATATCAAAATAATGTCTCGGATTCTCATCTTTATAATTTAAGGCATATTTACGAATATCCGGAACGGAAGCTTCTTGCGTAATAAAATCAATGTGATTGTAAAAAAATACCTGAAGTGGATGTGGCAAAGCCATTACTGCTGCTTTGTTAATACGTTCATGTCCAACGATCCCCCAGGATAATGTCAAAAATCCAATTCCTAATGCGAAAAAAGCAATTAGTCTTGGTTTCATTTTAAAGTTTTTCATTTGCAAATTTGTTTGAGGAGCAAATTTATCTCATTTAAATATAATTCAAAAGGATACTAACAAATATTGTGTTAATTTAAGATTATTTAATTTTTGAACCTTAGAAATCAGATAACTTCATTTAACTGTTATCTTAAAGTTTATTCACATCTTTATCTTAATTTTGCTTAAAATTTTGATATATGCGCCTATTTCGTTTAAGTTTCCTTTTTTTACTTTTTACTTCTATTTGTACTTCACAAGAAATTGTACAATTAAAAAATGTAAGTGATACTATTTTAAATCCCAAAAGAGTATTGTCAATATCGGATCCGTTTGATGCTGAAAAAACAATGCAAAAATTGTTTCCGGGAAAATTATATAACATATCTGATCGTAATACTTTTGTAAGCTGGAAATGCAAAAACTGCAAACCTGCATCTTTTACTGATGTTAATGGCGAAGAAGGCGATCAGTTATTTCCGTATGAAAATGGTGTTGCAACGAGACTTTTGTCTAATATTGATTATACGGATTCGAAAGGAAATCAATTTAAATTACTGTTTTTTAATCATTCTGTTTATGATGAAGATGGTTTGCAAACCAGCCGATTTACGGGAGGTCTTTTAGGCGTTTCCAAATTTGCAAAAAATGGTAATGTCTGGGAAATGAGGTCTTTTCAACCTGCTGTAGCAGCGTTTGGAGCTTTTGCTCAATCGCCTACACCAAAACTTGTGGCGATTGGAGAAGACCAATATGCATTTACGTTATTGCATGTAAACGGCGGTGGCGGCGGTCCGTTTGATGGAACTTTATATCTGGTTGTTGGTTTGGACGGAAAATATCAGCCGATTATGGAAATCTTTCAATATCAACTTACTAATGTTGAATATATTAATTGGTCAAGTTCCCACAAAGTGGTCAATGATAACAATAAAAAATATTTCAGGGATATTATCATCACTACAAACGGGTCCTATCGCAAACCAAAAGCTGATGATGAATTTGAAGTGAATTTGCCCGAAGAAATAGCTCAAATGGCAAAAACAAAAAAACAATTTACATTTAGTATAGAAAAGCGATATACTTTTACCAGTAAACATTATAAAGCTATTGGTAAAGCTGTTGTGAAATTTTCGAATGTAAAATGATATATTAATTCAGATAAAGAATTGTCATCAAACTTAATCCTGCAATAAAAATCCACAGAAAAATCCCCTGAAATAAAGGCTTCACTCCTACTGATTTTAAGGTATTTATGTTTAATGTTGCGCCTATTAAAAATAAAGTTATTGTTAGACCAATTTTGGCAATACTTACAATATGCGGTGAAAAAATGGCTGTTGCAGGTACATAAGTATTTAAAAGCATTGCCAAAATAAATAAACCTATAAAGTAAGGAATCTTGATTTTAGCGTTTTGGTTTTGAGATTTATCTTTGAAAATTATTGCCGTTAAAAGTGAAATTGGAATTATCCATAACGCTCTGGCTAGCTTTACTGTTGTTGCAACCTGCAAGGCTTCGGCTCCGTATTTATTAGCGGCACCAACTACAGAACTGGTGTCGTGAATTGCGATTGCGCACCATAAACCAAAATCTTTTTGAGATAAATCAAGCTGATGTCCGATAAACGGGAATGCAAATAAAGCAATTGAGTTTAGTAAAAATATAACGCCTAAAGCGATCGAGGTCTGGTTTTCGTTTGATTTAATAACCGGAGAAATTGCTGCGATAGCACTTCCTCCACAAATTGCTGTTCCGCACGAAATTAAATGTGATGTTTTTTTATCTGTTTTAAGCCATTTTCCTAAAAGTGTTCCGAAGATTAAGGTGCTGAAAATAGAAAAAATAGTTAATAAAAAGCCTTCTTTTCCTGCCGAAATTGCTGATGCTGCATTCATTCCGAAACCTAAACCAACCACCGAAAATTGCAGTAAAAAAGTAATGGCTTTATGATTGAATGCGATAAACGGATTTCCGAAAACATTTACGATCAAAACTCCTAATAACAGAGCAATTGGCGGAGAAATAATCGAAAATAAACACAATACTATTACTAAAGCAAAAATTGCCTGTTGTATATAAAGGTTAACTTCGAATAAATGAGCTGCGGTGTATTGTTTCGTTTTCAAAATAAGGTACTTGATATTTACCTTACAAAGGTCTGCCTTTTTTATCGAAAACACCAATCGTAAAATACAATCGGCTATAACTTCAGGTTATAATAAGATGATATATTTTGAATAAATAATTCAGACAAAGCATCTGATTTTCCTAATAATGTAATGATGTAAAAATATCTTTCGACAGCTAATTTTTCAACATCTAAAACAACTAATTCATTATTTTTCAATTCTTTATCTACAGCATGAATAGACATAAAAGCAAAACAATCTGAATTTAAAAGGTATGATTTTATACTTTCTGTGCTTCCTAACTGCATTTCGATTTGTAAGTCGGCTAATTTTACACCAACTTGTTTTAAGGCATATTCTATAACTTCAAGTGTTCCTGAACCACGTTCGCGAGTTATGAATTTCATTGTTTTTAAATCTTCTACAGTAATTTCATTTTGTTTGAGTAAAGGATTTTTACTGTTACAAACTAAAACTAATTCGTCTTTTAAAAACGGAATGTATTTTATGGATTGATTTTTTGATTGTCCTTCAACAATTCCAATTTCGATTTCTTTGCTGATTAAAGCGTTTTCGATTTGCTCTGTATTTCCGTTCAGCAAATTAACTTTTATGTCTTGTTGTTTTTGATGAAATCTTGCCAAAACGGGAGAAATAATATATTGAGAAATTGTTGTGCTTGCTCCTAACCGCAGTAATCCCTGGCGTTCGCTGCTAAATGAACTCATATCAAAGTCTATTTTGCGATATATTTCGAAAATGCTTTTGGTATGTTTTAGCAAAATTTCTCCTGCCGGAGTTAGGGCAATTTTAGAACCGTTTCGTTCAAAAAGCTTGGTTTTATAGGTTTCTTCGAGTTCCTGAATGTGTTTTGAAACTGCCGGCTGTGTAATATACAATTCTGTTGCCGCTTTAGTAAAATTAAGGCGGAGCGCAACAGTGTAAAATACTTTTAGGCGGAAATCCATTGTGTTATAAATTATACTACAACTGTTTTATTATATATTTGATGAAACGGATCATAAAACAAAATATAAATAATATTCATATTTCCTAAAAGGCCAAAAACTCTGGGAGCTCTATTATCTTGTTTATTTGTATATAATTTTATCTCTATGATTGGTGGTATTTCTTCTTTTTTAATCTCTGGTTTTCTAAAAACAGTGCATAGAACTTCTATCAATTTTTTATTAGGGGAAGAAATTAAAATATAATTTGCAGTATCATTAATTAATGAATTATAGTCAATACAACAAAGTTTACTTATTTTCTCAAAATAAATTTGATAATCTGTTTTGTCTGTAATGGATTGACTTCCATTAATTAAAAACTCAGGATTTTTAAATGAATATTCAGAATCATCATTTAACAAATATCGATATGAAATATATGCTGCTGAATTATCAATAGGTTTATAAACTTTATCTCCAAATTTAAAGGTGAAATCACTGCCTTTACCATCAATAAAATATGAAATTTCGTCGTTGATATTATTGATCATTTCTTTCCTCTATTCTTTTTGTATAATAGTTGAATATTGTTTCTGGAGATATCTTCTTTTCAGATCTTTCAATTGGTGATAATCCAAGTCTTGCTTCGTTCCAGGGTTCTTCACTGTGAGTCATTAAAACAAGCCTTTCATCGCTTAATTTACCGTAAGAATTTAAAACTGAAAAAACTAGTTCCTGTTTATCTTCACTTAATTGTAAATTTTCCAAGCTTTTAGAAAGTTTATGCGACATTGCTTCTTCTTCTAAATTATTTGGAAAATTTTCATTTCTAAAAAAAGTTGTTTTGTATTTATTGTAAACTGATCTGTAAACTGGACCATTAACCCAAGCCTCCGGCATTTCCTCAAATAATATATCTTTTTCAAACTTTACGATATGCCAGGATTGGATATAATATAATAATTTCTGTAATTTAAGCGGATTTATACTAACGCCCATATTTTGACAATATAATATTGTGAAATCAGACATTTTATTTAGTAAAGTTTCCATTTGATTTATTTTTTTGCAAAGTTACTAAATGCAAACTGATTAAACTGATTTTTAATTTGTAAAATTAATCTTTCAAAATATATTTATAAATTTAAAGCAACCCATTATACTTCCTAATAAACCATTCTGCCGTTAATACTAGAGCAATTAAAATCAGCAACCAAACCCAATCAATTAATGGTGTTTTGGTTGCAACATTTTTTTCAATCGATTTATAGTCTTTATTTTCGATAAGTGTTTTTATCAAATCATCAACCTGGTTTTGGAAAAAAGCTTTTCCATTAGTTTGTAAAGCCAATTGTTTCAGTTTTGTAACATCGGGATTTACAAATTGTTTTTCGATATCAAAATCTAGAATCTCAAAATGACTTGAGTATGATGTATTTGAGTTTAGCTCTTTTACTGTAAAGTTGTATTTTCCTGCTGCTAAACCATCTAAATTTGCTGAGAATGAATTATTTCCTTTTAGTAAATCGTAGTTTTTAGCTTGTTTTGTTTCAGCATTTGTTACGGTAATTGTTAGTCTCGCTTTTTCGTCGAACTCGTAGTTTTTGTTGAAATATTGTGCGTTAATTACAATGGCTTCTCCTGAATTATAAAAACTTTCGTGTGTTACAACTAATGATTTTCTGGAAGTTGATGTTGCTAAATACTGAATTATTTTATCGATAAATACATCATACTTTTCGAATGACTGATTGTCGATATGACTTTGTAAACGCCATTTCCAACTGTTTTCTCCTAATAGAAATGCGGTGCGTTTGCCTTGATTTTCGGTGAAAGCCAATAATGGAGCATTTGTTGAAACGTTTCTAATTTTAGAGGAGAGTAAAACGGAAACATTTCCGTTTGTTGTTATGGTTCCAAATGGATTTTGAAGCGGTGGGAAATTTTCAAATCCTATATTTTCAATGGCAAACAGATTAAACTGCGACTGAAATTCGTTTAAATAATCTTCTCTTTGATTGCTCATTTTAAAAACCAAAATGTTTTGCTGCTGGTTTAAAAAATTAAAATCGGTATTGTTTCCTGTAATGATAAATGTGTTTGTTCCTGCTAATTTATTGTTATCAAAAATAGCTTTAAAAGCTGTTGTTGGCTGATACAAAACCAAAACCGAGGCTTCTTGTAATAAGTTGATTTCATTTGGTTTTACCAATATCACTTTACGTTGTGCATTAACTTCAATGGAACGTTTTAAGGCTGCAATATCCGGATGGTTTATTGCTGAAACTATTGCAATTGTCGACTTTTGATCGATGATTTCAACTGCAAAATTCTTGATATTATTATAGCTGTTTTTCTCTTTTGTATTGGAAGAAATTGTGGCTTTAAAAATTTGCAATCCTACTTTGTCTGCCGGTAAAAGCAAGTTTAATGTGGCTGTTTTTTTTGATGGTGAAAATGAAACCTTTTCTTTTACAACAACTGAATTTCCTTGCGAAATGGTAAAATCGGCATTGATATTTTTGTCTCCGGCATATTGAAGAAAAACTTCAACGGGAAATTTATTTTTATGAAAAGCGTATTTGTTTACGTTTAACTGATTTATTTTTAAATCTAAAAAAGTAGTTGTATCTCCCACAACCAAAGGATAAACTTTATTGACAGGATCAAAACGATATACATAATCGTTTCCTGTAGTTTGATTTCCGTCTGTAATTACAACTGTTGGAAAAATCAGGTTTTTGTTGATGCTTTTTAGATTTTTGGCAACTTCATCAAGATTGGTTTGCTTTCCTTTAAAATCAAATGTATCTGAAGGTTTAAAATCTGCATCAAATTGATAGGACTGAATTTCAAATTTTTCCTGTAATGCAGGATTTGAAATTAGTGTTTTGTACAATTCAACTGCATTTTGGTCTGATTTTAAAGCTACGATTGAACTGGAATTATCTACTGCAATTGCCAAAGGCGTTTTGGTAATTTCGAGTGAATTCTTGGTCATTATCGGGTTTATCAACAAAAGTAATAATCCGAAAATGGCTAAAAAACGTAAAAAAGCCAAAAACCAAATCACATTGGATTTGTTTTTGGCTTTGAAAAAATATTGAAAATATGACAACCCAACAGCGATTACTAAAGAAAGTAATAATAACAGAATCGTATTTGTAGTCATATTTATGATTTAATGATTGAAAAGATTTAATAATTTAAAGATTCCAATAAAAAAACCTTTGAACCTTTGCTACTTAGTGCCTTTGTACTTTTCTAAGTAAGCATTCCTCCACAAACATTAAGTACTTGTCCTGTAATATAGGCACTCATATCTGAGGCTAAGAAAAGACACGCGTTTGCAACATCTTCTGTAGTCCCGCCACGTTTTAACGGGATTCCGTCTCTCCATCCTTTTACTACATCTTCCGGTAATTTTGCCGTCATTTCGGTTTCGATAAATCCCGGTGCAATTGCATTGCAACGAATATTACGTGAACCTAACTCTAAAGCTACCGATTTTGTAAAGCCAATTGCTCCGGCTTTTGAAGCTGCATAATTGGTTTGTCCGGCGTTTCCTGATACTCCAACTACTGAACTAATATTGATAATAGAACCTGCACGTTGTTTTAAAAAGGTTTTTTGAATTGCTTTTGTCATATTAAATACTGACTTTAAATTCACATCAATAACCTGATCGAAATCAGCTTCAGACATACGCATTAACAAATTATCTTTTGTAATTCCTGCGTTGTTTATTAAAATGTCAACTGTTCCGAAATCTGCCAAAACAGCTTCAACAAAAGTTTGCGCTTCATTAAAATCGGCGGCATTCGACTGGTATCCTTTTGCCTTAACGCCTAAACTGTTCAATTCTGCTTCTAAAGCTTCTGCAGATGCTGCAGATGAGCTGTATGTAAAAGCTACGTTTGCTCCATGTTTAGCAAAAACTTCGGCAATTCCTTTTCCAATTCCACGACTAGCGCCTGTAATGATGGCAACTTTTCCTTCTAGTAATTTCATATTCAAAATTAAGTTTATTTTTATTTTTAGCTATCGTATTTTTAATCCTTATAATAATGATAAAAAAACGGCTTCATTCAGGGGCATGAATGACTTGTCAAATATATGATAATTCCCTTTTTAAAAAAATAGCAATCGTAAAAAAGGTTCAAAGTTACAAAGGTCACAGCAACAAAGGTTTCGAAGTGCTGAATTTTTAAGTTTAAAAATGGCTTTAAAAAATAAAAAAAATGCAATTCGAGATGAATTGCATTTTCTTCAAAATAAAAAATAAAAACTAAACGTTAAGATGCTGATGGATAGTTTGAGTGAATGAGATAAAATAAAATTCCCATAAATACCGCCGCCATCAATACATTGTAAATTGAAAATTTAAAATTCTGCGTACCATTAACTTTATCTTCTTCTCTTTGCTTTACAAGTTTTAAGATCAGTAATGGTACCATTATCACTATTGCTGAATATGATACATATCTATTGTACTCTGGAAATGCAAATGATGTCCCCAAAAGTATTAATATATAAAAAATTCCAATGTTTTTTAGTGTAATGTACTTTTTCATAGTAATCATTTAAAATTTGAATATTATTTTTTTAATTATTAAAGCAGCCCAAGATTGAGCTGCTTTTCTTCAAAATAAAAAATAGAACTAAAATTGTTATAACTGATATGTTGTCATTCTAAAACTACTTGAAGCACTTGTTAGTGTATATATTGTGTTAGAATATGTAATTGTAAAATCCTCTCTTTTAATGTATAAACCTTTAATATTTAATAATTCATCATCTATAGGTTTCAAGAAAGCAACATTAGCAGCACTTTGGGTCCAACCAACATTAGTTAATTTTATAGTTTTGTTTACAGCATCTTCTTGTGTTGTTACAAGGTGAGATATAGCTGCTTTTCCACCATTAAATTGGTATTGAATATAAGTACCATTAAGAGCAGTATTAAAATATATTTGAACTCTGGCAATTGATTGTGCTGCAGGCAACGTAGCGTTTACTTTATTAATCAGGTATCTAAAATAATCAGAAGTTGTAGGAGCTGTATATAAATTGGCTGCGATATATCCTACTACAAACTGTGGTTGTCCGTTTACAAATCGTTTGTAATCATCTGTTAATCTAGGTGGTGCGTTTGTATATTTAATTGTTGCACTTACTCCGCCTGTTCCTGTCGCTACAAAAGTGTTACTTACACTGTCATAAGTAAAATCCGTTAATTTTTGTCCTTTAACAACTACTGCCGGTTTTACTACTGCGCCTGTTGCAGTATAGGACAAACTCATTGGAAAAACTTCTTCTGAACCCGGAGCTAATGATGTTGCGGTGCCAAAACGTGCATCCGGATTAAAGTCGAATTCGTAATTTGTTGTTGTAGTTCCGTCATTTTCAACTAATAATCTAAACAACGGACTTGTCATATCTCCTGCAATTGCTTCAATGATAGGCGTGTTTTTAGACAAGTCTGTCCAATCTGATGCTTTGGCTTTTACGAATCGTAATTCCTGAAATGATCTGTTGGTTCTAAATATGATTTCTCCATTTTCTTCTCCATAGTAATAGAATTGAAAATCACCTAAAAATCCTTTACCTACAAGTGCTGCAGTAGGAAACATATCTGATTGTGACAAAAGGTGTATTCTGTTTGCTGTTGTAAAAACCAAACTCACAGCACTTCCTAATTGAATGTCGTACTGGCTTCTGTGAATGCTTGTGTCACCATCATCAAAATCAGATGCCATATCTACTTTTCCATCAGGCAAAAATTTAAATAAATGTGTCCATCCGCCTAATTGTGTACTATCAGTGTAATAAACGGCTTTCCATCCTTCTGAAGATGAAAGCAGTAAATCATTTAATTCTTTTTTCTGTCCATTTAATCGCTCTAAAGGAGTCTGATCAAATTTTGGGTCAGCTTCTGTACTTGTACACGCAACCAATATCACTGCAACAAGTGCAAGAATCAGATACTTATATATGTGTTTTACTTTCATAATATTGATTTTATAAATTAATTATCACTCATTATTATTGTTATTCTTAGTTGTTTATGATAAAATCTGTATTTTTTTGTGCTTCATCTCTTAAAGCATAAAAATCCATATTGAAATTATCTTTGTAATACTGAACAACAATTGCTTCTTTCTTTTTAAGATTAGCTTTTGCAGTAGCATCTGTAACACCAGCCAAAATCGCATCATATTCTGCTTTTGAGCTTGTTAAAATAGTTGAAGCAGTTTCAGCAAAATCTTCGTATATATTTAATCTTGCATAACTTGTTATAAAACCTAAGGCTCTTGAACTTGCTGTACTTTGAATATACCAGCTTGCTGTATAACCTGATGGTGTTAATTTTGACCAGGCTTGCTCATCAAACGGTTTTGTCTGGTTTAGAATGTGTACATACTCGTGTTGAATGGTATGAATAAATTCTGTAACAGCAGGTCTGCTCTTTTTGTTTAAATAATCGATGTCAAAAAGTGTAACTCTTTGTCCGCCTTCTGCTAATCCTAAAGTAATTGTACCGGTTGTGTTTAAGTTTGTTCCTCCAACTAATACAAATTCTCTTGGAGAAATTTTCTTAACGAAATCTGCTCCTCCAATTGTTGAATAACTATCAATCCAGATTTTTTTTACTATTTCCATTGCAGGCTGTACTTTATCGACAGTTGGCGGAAATAAGTAACGGTTATTATCTACCAGATTCTGATTCCACTCATAATATACTTTTATGTTGTACGGATCTAAAAAACTAGCGTCAATCCAGTTATCTAATACTGTTTTGGTTTTTACTGTATAATCTAATTGTGTTTCTGTAGGCTGGTCTTCATGAGCACAGGAAACAAATAACATTGTTCCTGTAATCATTGCAATCGCTTTATATCTTTTTAATATTTTCATAATAATTAAATTAAATTTTTATCTAGGATTTTTTTCGATTCCATTATCTGATGCTCTTTGCGGTATTTGCAATGCTCTTCTTTTATCATCTTTAACCAAGATGTTCTTTCTCTCAATTTGATTACCGTTATTGTATGTATCGTGCTCTACTACAAGATTAAAACGTTTAATATCAAACCATCTCAAACCTTCCTGAATGAATTCTCTTCTTCTTGCTTCGGCAATAGCTTTTATGTATGAAGCCTGTAGCGGAGTTAAAGTATAGAATGGTGTATATTCATCGGCAATAACCGGATATTTAGCCGCTATATTTGCTTCTGTAACTTTATCTGTAGCTGCATTGTATCCTGATGTTCTAAGTGAAAAAAGATATTCCAGCTGCGTATTAGCTTCTGCAAAATTATTTTTCATCACATTTGCTTCAATTCTGTTTAAGAATAATTCATCATTGCTTAAAAGTACAACTCCTGTATAAGGTTCTCCAACTCCTGCAGTTACGTTAGTAACTTTAAAGTATTCGTAAAATTTAGGAATGATTACGTTATTTTTATAAAAAGATGACGTATAAATTAACCATGGTTTTCCCCAAAGGTTGGTATCTGTACCTAAAATATTATCTTCTTCATTCGCATAAAAGTAAAATCTGTTTACATATCCTCTACGTGCAATTGAATTTGGATAGGCTACCAATAAATTTGTTAGCTGTTCTACTTTTGAATATTCCAAAGGTTTTTGGGCAGATGCTGCTGCATTAAAAGCAACATAATCTCTAAGCGTTGTTGGTTTAGTACCCATTTCTTTTGAAAACTCTAATACTTTATCCCAATCTCCTTTTACCAGATAAAAACGGGCTGCAAAAGCTCTTGCTGCAGCTACATTAAAATGGTATTTAGGCTCTTTGTAATCACTTGTAACATTTTTTAAACCTTCGATAATATCTTGTTCAATAAAATCAAATACTTCTTTTACAGTATTACGTTTGTAACTTACTAACAAAGCTCCTTCCGGTTCTGTTATATACGGAACTCCTAAATCTGTTGCGGCAGTTGCAGGATTGTAGCGATTTGCCCAAAAAGAAACCAACATAAAATGAGAATAAGCTCTTGCAATTAATGCTTCTCCTTTTTGAGGATTCAAACTAGCCGGGCTTCCAAGTTCTTCAATGGCAGACAAAGCCTGATTTGCTGCTGCAATAGCTTCATAAGATGCATTCCAAAAAGCAGATTCAGTATCTAATCCGGATTGGGTTTGCATTTCCCAGTTAAAACTTTGTTCGTTATCTAAATCTGACTCCGTAATTCTACTGTCAAACACGTTATCAGACATTGTTTCTCCTATTACTATGTAACTTCTGCTAGGATATGCTGTAACTAATAACTCTGAAATTTTTTCAGGTGTATTAATTTGTGTTCTGTTATCTGGTACTTCTGATAGAAATTCATCGCAACTACTAATGCTTATCAGTAATAATAATGAAAGTGTTATTTTTATATTTTTCATATTAATTATATATTAGAATGAAACATTTAAAGTAAATGTGTATTGAGAAGTGATTGGGAAAGCAACTCCTCCTGTATTACGGAATTCAGGATCCTGACCGTGTAATCTCTTATCTGAATAAATCAACCATGGATTTACTGCTGATCCTTTTAATGTAAAAGTGCTCACTCCTAATTTTTTCTTGTAATCTTTAGGAAATTCCCAGCTTAGAGAAACATTTTTCAATCTCACAAAATCACCGTCTGCAACTCTTACATCAGAGAAGTTATAGGTGTTGTATGCGATTTGTAAATCATTTTCTCCGTAATTTCTATTTAATAATTTATCTGCAATAACAGGAACATTAGTTACATTTTCATCGCCAGGATTTATCCAACGATTTGCATATTCTTTTGTAAATACTGTTAAATCAGTATATTCATTGCTATAAACTGGGTTCAAACGAACTTTGTTTCCGCCAGATCCTACAACAAATACATACAATGACCAGTTTTTATACGTAAATGTATTTGCTAAACCAACTGATTTATTAGGCTCAATTGATCCTTCATATTTCAAGTATTTAGTAACATCATTCGTATCCTGAAAGTCAGCTTCTGTAATGTTATTTGTAGCGCCGTCCTGTAAAATAAAAGTTGGTAATCCCTGATTGTTTAATCCTGTAAACTGATACGAATAGATCGAGTTTCTAGGATGTCCTACTGTATTTCCTCCATTAGAATCAACCAAATCAAATGCTGATGGTTTGTTTGCTAATTTTGTAATTTTTTGATCATAAACTGAGAAGTTTAATGTTGTTGACCACTTAAAACTATCTGTTACAATGTTTTGAGTAGTAAATCCAAGCTCAATACCTTTAGTTTCCATATCGGCATTGTTACCTTGTTTAACAGATTGTCCTCCAACTCCTGAAGTAATTACATAATCAATCAAATCAAACGCTTTACGTCTGTATACATCTGTTGTTAATTGTACTCTATTGTTAAACATACCTAAATCTACACCAATGTTAGTTTCAAATTGTTTTTCCCAAGTTAAATCCTGATTTTGTAAATCTTCAATTCTAATAGCATTTTCTCTATCAGAAAGGTTAAAACGATCTGTTATAAAACTTTTGTAAATAGCTAATGAGTTTGTTGCAGGACCAGCCGTTGCAGTAAGCCCGTAAGAAGCTCTTAAAGCCAAAGTATTAACAGATTCTACATTTTTCATGAAGCTTTCTTCAGCCACATTCCATTTTCCACTAAATGTATAAGTTGGCAGCCATCTTGATGAATTGCTGTTTCCTTGTCTGTTAGATCCGTCATAACGACCTGTAATAGATCCTGTATAACGACGATCGTATGTATAACCTACTTTACCGAAGAAACCAACCGTTCTTTCTCTTTCTTCACCAAACTCATAATATGAATCTCCTCCATTTACAATTTTTTCAATGATTTTAGGATCAATAAATGGTACAAGACCTTTGTCATACTGAATACCTACAGCAGTAAAATTGTCATTATTTCTGTCTACAGATCTAAGCTCTGTACCAAAAAAACCTTCAATTTCATGCTTGTCTTTAATTGTATTTCTATACGTAACACTATTTCTAATGTTGTAAGAAGTCAGGTCATTTGTATATTTTCTTAAAAAACCTCCTTCTGGTAAAACAGACACTTTTGGCGCTGTTAAATCATTTGGGTTTTGATATAAAAATACGTTGGCACTTTGTATTGTTGTATTTACATTATCTCCCACACCTGCATTATAGGCTGCAACAACATTTGAACCTTCATAAATTTTATGCTCTCTTGAAGTGTTTGCATAACGTGCAGAACCTGTAAGATTGTAAGTTAAATTTTTGTTGATTTTATAATCTAAATCAACCTGAAAACGAATATCATTTACTTTAATATCTAACGTATTATTTTCTAATTCGTTGATGATATTCATTGGCGCCCAGTTGTTTTGGTAGTATTCATAATTACCATTATCATCATAAGGTCTTAAAGTTCTGCTTGTACTTAAAACATAATTAAACGGGTTGATGTCAAAATCTCTCGTTGTTTTTCCAAATACCACATCTTCTTTACTTTCGTAAGATCCCGGAGCTTGTTGATTACGTACCGAACCCATACTCGAAACTGTAATATTTAATCTGTCGTTTACAAAGAAAGTCCCTTTAATGTTTGATGTTAACTGTTTTACATTATCAGCAATAGTCCATCCCGGATCTGTGTAATATCCAAGAGAAGCATAAAATGTATTGTTTTTTCCACCACCAGAAAAACTTAATGAGTGGTTTTGAGTAATAGATGGTCTAAATAAAACACTGAACCAATCTGTATTTGCCAGTTCGTATTTTTTTAGGAATTCGTTAATATACGGTTGGTCATTTTTAACTCCGTATTGACCACCACTGGTATTGTAATTGTTAATCTCTTTTGCAAGAATATTATAAGCTCCTCCAAATCTACCTGTATACGATGAACTCAAATCAAGGTACCCTTTTTGTCTCATTTCCTGAAAAACACTCATCGATTCCTGAGAATCCAAGATGTCATATTGTGTATAACTTGGCACTGTTCTAACTGTATTTTCTACAGAATAACTCACTTTTAACGGAGAATCTCTACGTCCTTGTTTTGTAGTAACAACCACAACCCCATTTAACGATCTTGAACCGTAAATAGATGTTGCCGATGCATCTTTCAGAATCTCAATACTTTGAATATCATTCGAGTTTAAACCTGCTACCGAAGAACTTAATAATGTTGATGAATTTCCTGAAGCTAAATCAGCAAACGAAACATTGATAATATCTTCCTGAACAACTCCATCAATAACCCATAAAGGTTTTGTATCTCCAAAAATTGAAGACGATCCACGAACTGTAATTTTAGGCGCTGTACCAAATGTACCCGTTACGTTTTGTACCGTAACACCGGCAGCTTTACCTTCGATCATTCTGCTCACATCAACAACTCCGTCTACTTTTAATTCAGCTCCGGAAATTTTACTGATCGCACCCGTAAATGTTCTTTTTGATGTTTTTTCATAACCTGTAGTTACTACAACTTCTTTCAGGTTTTGTCCTGCTTCATTCAAAATAACAGTTGGAGCCGTATTTTCGATACCAATTTCTTTAGTTTCCATACCAACATAAGAAACAACTAATGCTGTACTGTTTGCCGGCATTTCGATAGAGAAATTTCCATCAAAATCAGTCAATACAGCAATTTTAGTACCTTTTGCCATTACTGTTGCACCAGGAAGCGGCACACCAGACGGGTCTGTTACTTTTCCTTTAATGATAGGCCCTGCCATAAGCGTAGCAAATAAGGAATTATTATTATCTAAATTAGAAAATGGCTCTAATGAAGTATCTTTTTGTAAAATAATCTGGTTGCTTACCTCCGAAAAAGTAATATTAAATGGTTTTAAAATTCGATTAAGTACACTAGACAAAACTTCCTGATTGGCCTCTATCGTAACCTTTTGGTTCAATTGCGGCAATCTTGAATTGTACGAAAACTTTACATGTGCAGACTTTTGCAACTTCGATAAAGCATTATCTAAAGTTAAATCTGACACAGTAATCGTAACTTTCGTATCTAGTTTTCTTTGTCCATTTACACTGTTTGCCATTGTAACACTTGAAAATACAAGTGCTAAGACAAACTGAAATAGCGTTATTTTCATGATTCGGTGGAGTAATCGTTGTTTAACAACTGGTTTTTTCATAATTTTGGTGTGTTTTGATTAATACTGTTCGAGTGTATTTTTAAGAAACGTTATGAATTACTTTTTACAGAAAGCAATTCAATTAAATTTAAGTGTCGATAATGTTACAGCATTTCGGCACTTTTTTTATGTATTGCATTGTTACATAGGCATTAATAATATTTAGGTTTGGTTTTTAGTTTAAATTTTATTTACTTGAAAAAGATTTTTTTCTAGTTACAGCCTTTTGATGTTATGGTAATTTGATTGCCATTCATCTCAAAACTTGTATCATTTCCAATACTTTTACAAATAATTTTAAGTTTTTCCGGAAGCGGCTGGTCACTTAATGATGTTGTTAAATGACAGTCGTTCAATTTATCTTTAGGATAATCAATATTAACCAGATAAGCCTGTTCTATTGTTTCGAAAATTTGAGCAATTGGAATATCGTTAAATTCAAAACTTAATTGTTCAATATTTCCAACACTTTTTACCAGAACTTCGTCTTTGGTAATATTGGTTATTTTATTAAAAACTAAATCTTTACGAATAAATCGAAGTGCCTGATTTGGAAGTAAAATCACTTCATTATTGGTTGCATTCGAAATTAGACTGTTTGATTTTACCCTTACTTTACCGGTGCGAACAAGAACTTCAACATTTTGCTGGTCCTGATATGCTTTAATTCTAAAACTAGTACCAACAACTCTTGTTACAATTTCGTTTGCGTAAACAAAAAAAGGCTTTTTGGGATTTTTACTAATTTCAAAGAAACCTTCGCCGGATAAATAGACCTTTCTTTCATTTCCGGTAAAGATTTTAGGATAACTTAATTTACTTTTTGGTTGTAATAAAACCGAACTTCCGTCAGATAATGTGATGATTTGTGAAATGTCTGAATTATTGGTTTGTTCCACCAGACCTTCATTATTCTCTTCAATCAGTTCATTGTATGTAACAACGGTATTACTTGTTATGCTGTTATTTTTAAAAACCCAGATGGATAAAAAGCAAAGCAATATTGCTGCAGCAACACCACCCAACAAGTACTTTTTTAGATGTACTATTTTTGATTTTGTGTTTCTATAAAAACTTTCTTTTTCTTCAATCTTTTTCCAGGTAGATTCCAGCGCTGAATAAATCTCGTTTTGAGATAAATTAATATCAGTAACTTTCATGGCCAGCAATAAAAGTCTGGCATCTTCAACTAATTTCGCTCGTTGACGATTTTCTAAAGTCCATTCCTCCCAGCCTTGCTCATCAATTTTTAATAAAACCCATGATTGAAAAGATTGATCGGATAAAAGGTCTTCGATTTCGGTATAATTATTACGTTTTTGCATTTAGAAATAAGGTTACAAAAACATAGAGGACACTTTTCTTATTATATACTCACCTAATTGTGATTTTTTTTAAGTTTTTTTTAAGAAAATTGTAAAACCCCCGAAGATAGTAGTAAAATATAGGATAAATTGCCCTTCCATTCTTTACGAAGACTCAATAATCCGCGGTACAATAAGTTATTTGCCGATTGATAATTAACATCCAGCAATTCTGCAATTTGCTCAACAGTCAAACCTTGATGATATCTAAGATACAAAGCTTCTTTTTGGCGTGCCGGCAAATCGTTAAGTAATTTGTTCAAATATAAAACACGTTCTGCAGTAACTTCATCTTCAACTAATTCGTTTTCTATAGAAAAGTCAAAAAGAAATTCAATTGCCTCAGTCGAAGTAGTTTTACGAAAAATATGATCTCTTTGAAATAAGCGTGCAATTCTTTTTCTTACGCTCGATAACAAATAAGCCTTTACAACAACATCTTCCTGCAATGAGTTTCTATAAACCCAAATATCAGCAAAAACATCCTGCACACAATCCTGCACCTTTTCTGAAAAAGGAGAAAGTGAATTTCCGTAACTAATTAAATCCTTATAATACTTTTCAAAAAGAAGCGAAAAAGATTTTTCATCGCCAACTTTTAAATTACTCCAAAGAGTATTATCATCTAATGGTTTGCTATTTAAAATTTGGCTTTTCATATTTATCGAGGCGTCGTATTTTTTGAAGACAGGCTTTCTTAATATTGAGAGAACAGTTTTTTAACATTATTCTTTCGTATTGTGCGATAAATATATAAAAGCAAAAATATAAAAACAATTTTTTTACAAAAAAGGAGCGGTTTCTTAATACAGAAACCGCTCCTATCTTTGACTGCATCAGCATTCTTAAATAAATATTAAAAAATAAATATTTTCAAACAAAATTGTAATTGTCAGATTTTACCCATGACGACATAAGTTTATTCTTTAATAAATTTTGTTCCTGAAATTCCTTTATCCGTCTTAATATGTAATAAATAATTACCTGTTCTTAATTTCGAAACTTCAATTTTTGTCGTATTCTTCGCATTTGGAACTGCAATTACCAATTGACCCAACATATTATAAATTGAAATTGATTGTATTTCAAGATCGTTTTTTGAAGAAATATTCAACGTTTCTTTTGCAGGATTTGGATATACATTAAAATAATCAGAGAACTCAAAATCCTTAGTTCCTAAAGTATTAAACGTAGATGTTGCCTTATTCGTTAAAATTGGAAAATTATAATCAAAATAAATATTAGCTTCATTTGTAAACGAATCACCCACTTTTAAAGTAGGTAAAGTTTTGATTTTAAAAGCAATATAACCATCATTATTGGCATCATCAAATGGAAGATTTATTTTTTCGAAGATAAATTCCACCTTATTTCCATCAGAAATTTTAGTTGTATAACTATGGCTTGAACTTATTGGTATTAATGTCGAAATATCAAACTTAGATAAATCAATCATATCTTTCACCACAATATTTTCGGCAAAATAAGTTCCTGTATTTTCAAAACGAATCATATAATGAACATATTCTCCAACTAATTCCGGTTTAATAACATTACCTTCTAAACACGTTTTATCGTTTGGATCATAAGAACCCACCACCGTTTGATCGAGAGCAAAAGTATTATCTATTGGCGTTTCGTCTGTTTGTGATGAACTTACAGAAGCCGTAAATGGAATAATATCTCCATTTTGTACTGCCGGCGTGTCCATGGTTGAATTTACATCTAAAGAAAATGCAATTTCACGTTTTTCAAAAGGTTTTAAATTAGCAAAACTCCATGACAAATTATTTAAAGACTGCGTTGAAACTGCCGGATTAGCATTTATTAATTTTAATACTGAATCATTAAACAAAAGATTAACAGTTCCTGATTGCGTTGTATTTCCTTTATTTTTATAGACAATTTTATATTTTGTAACAAATCCTGGCCTTGCTACTCCAATTGGTAAAAATGTAATTTCCAAATCGTTATGTAATCCGTTTAATGTAATACAAAAATCCTGCAAAAACGGACTTGTAGCTGTTGCAAATTCTATTGTTGAAGCTGCCGGTGAAACAGAAAAATAAGAAGGATTTTCAAAAACCGGAGTAATATTATACAAGCCTGCGGGTACATTTATTCCATAATTTCCCGTTTCATCGCTTATAAAAGTCCCCGATTTTGAACCATCATCAATTTTAAATTTGAAAAAAGATGCCGGAATATCAGCAGCATCGCAGCCATTATTGTCTATATCATATTTGTTACTTCCCTGAATCGTAAAACTTTCTCCTCCTGGAACAAACGAACAATAGGAGTTTACATTACATTCAAGCTGGTTTGCTTCTTCTAATATGGTTTTAACTTTTAATATCTGTTCTTCATCTGCACAGATATATTTTAATTTTTCATTTGCTTCAATTATAATATCGCTTTCCAAACTGCCATTTTTCATGAATATAGATTCTAATAAAGAATTTCCGGATACAAAAAGATAATTCAGAGAGTGACATTCACTAACATCGATGCCGGATAATGAAGATCCTATAACTGATACCGAATTAAGATTGCTCAGACTTTTTAAATCTATAGCTGTAAATTCGTTATTACCAAAGGAAATTGATTCAAGTGCAGGTAATTTTGTGACATCTAAAGTGGTAAGTGAGTTGCTCTGGCATGCTAAATGTTTCAGCTTTGGCAAATTTGTCAAATTCAAATCTGTCAATTCGTTGTTGCCACAATATAAAACTTCAAGTTTGTTGAAGTTATCTAAATTTAAACTAATTATTTGATTAGAAAAACAACCTAAATAATCAAGAGCTGAAAGATTACTTATATCTAAATTACTTAAACTGTTATAAGAATAATCAATTTGAGTTATTTTACTTAAACCGGATATATTTAAATTTGAAAGATTATTACTTGCACAATAAAGAAATTTAAGATTAACTGAACTACGCAGGTCTAAACTCGTCAATTGATTATTTACACAAGATAAATCACGAAGCTGTGACAGATTTTCAAGATTCAAATTATTTAAACTATTAAAATCACAAAATAATGATTCCAGTTTTACTAATGCACTCAAATCAAGAGTGGTAATATTATTTTGAGAACAATCCAGAAATTTCAAATTTTTAAATTCCTGAATCCCATCTAATGTTAAAATATCTTTGCCTGTTACATATAAAGTAGCTATTAATAATCCTTCGGACTGCTGTATTTCTCCATCATCATTTGCATCGACTTTCAACCCATATCCATCCTTATCTAAAGCCGAATAATTTAAAGCTTCAGGATCAGCCGCAATCAAAGCAGCTTTAAAATTAGCATCAGGAATAGTAATTACCTGAGCATTTATAGACGAAAAGAAGCATAAAGCCAGTAATAGCAAGTAGTTTTTAATCATAGTTTAGGTTTGTTTTTGGATGCTAAATATATAAAACCAAAAATTGAAAACCTACAACTTAATAAAAAAAGCCTTACTAAATAAATAGCAAGGCTTTTTCAAAAATTTATATTTTAATAGCTTTTAGAAAGCAACATTCCATCTTGGTAATTTTGCATTTTCATCTAAGAAATTTTGCAAAACCAGACCTTCAACTGCTGTTGGAATTGCTTTTACATCAGCATTAAAAGTTTCGTACCAAACTACTTCAAGAGCGTCAATACTTTCTAACTTCATTTGTGCCGGCCATGAATATTTTCTTCCTGTTTTTGCAAATTGGTGTCCGTTTACGATTTTATCATATAAACCACCGTTTTTGCTTTTCAAAGTTCCGTCATTTTGAACAGTTCCTGTAGAAGAAACCATTATCAATTCTTTTGCATCACCTTCAACAGCATAAACAACAAAAATTCCAGCGCTTCCTTCGGGAGCATTGCAAATTTGTTCTAAACTATCTTCGATCGTAAAAGTAAAACTGTTGCTTACTTTAAACTTTTCTAATTCTTTGTACATATTTCTTTTTTAAGCCTCTAAGATACTGAGGTTCTAAGATGCTAAGTTTTTTTATTTATACCTCAGTATTTTTAAAATGTAAAAAAGTCTCAAGTAAACATTGAGACTTTTTTGGAATTTTTTTATTTTAAATATTGGAGATTATCCAAGTATTTCTTTTACTTTTTTACCAATTTCAGCTGGTGAATCAACAACGTGGATTCCGTTGTCTCTCATAATTTGTTTTTTAGCGGCAGCTGTATCATCAGAACCACCAACAATAGCACCTGCGTGACCCATTGTTCTACCAGCAGGAGCAGTTTCTCCGGCGATAAAACCAACAACTGGTTTACGGTTACCATCAGCTCTAACCCATTTAGCAGCATCAGCTTCTAATTGACCTCCAATTTCACCAATCATGATGATAATTTCAGTTTCTGGATCGTTCATTAATAATTCAACAGCTTCTTTAGTAGTAGTTCCAATAATTGGATCTCCACCAATACCAATAGCTGTAGTAATTCCTAAACCTTGTTTTACAACCTGATCTGCAGCTTCATACGTTAAAGTTCCTGATTTAGAAACGATACCAACAGTTCCTTTTTTGAAAACAAAACCTGGCATAATACCAACTTTAGCTTCACCCGGAGTAATAACTCCCGGACAGTTTGGCCCGATTAATCTTGAATTTCTTTCTTTAACATAATTATTAGCTTTAATCATATCTGCTACAGGAATTCCTTCTGTAATTGCAATAATTACTTTAATTCCAGCGTCAGCAGCTTCCATAATTGCATCAGCAGCAAAAGCCGGCGGAACAAAAATGATAGATGTATCAGCTCCGGCTTGCTCTACAGCGTCTTTTACTGTATTAAAAACCGGACGGTCTAAATGGCTGGTTCCTCCTTTTCCAGGAGTAACACCACCAACAACATTAGTACCGTACTCAATCATTTGAGAAGCATGGAAAGTTCCTTCGCTTCCTGTAAATCCTTGAACAATTATTTTGGAATCTTTATTAACTAAAACACTCATGATATATATTTTATGTAGTTTTTAAAATTGTGTTGCAAAAATAAGGTTTTGTAATCTATTTTAACGTTTTTGTCCTCAAAAAAATTAAGAAAATTGACTCATTTGATAACCGCGATAAAGTTTGTCATCTTTAATTTGCCAAATTGTAGAAAAATGCGCCAATAGCATTTCTTCTCTTGGGTTCTCAATCGTTTTTACAAAATGAGAGTAACGAATTGAAACTAAGTCATCTTCGGCAATAATATGGCTAATTCTAACTTTCGAACGCACATAAGCACGACTTAATTCATTCGCCATAGCCAGCATCGAATCATAATCCATTTCGATTAGTCCTTTGGTGCTATGCCAATCTAACTTTACTTCGGGATGCAAATAAGTTTTCATGATTTCGCTGTCAATCAAGGCATCCGACTTATAAAATTTTTGAACAAATTCTTTTATAGACATATTACTTCAATTTATTTAGAATTTCAGGAATCTTTTTGATATTGGCTAATTGCTTTAACTTTTCTCTTGATTCTTCGATTGGAGTTCCAAAATAAGATTTTCCGCCTTCAACTGATTTAGTAACACCAGTTTGTCCCATAATAACAGCCTTCGCTCCTATTGTTATACCGCTTGTAGTACCAACTTGTCCCCAAATTGTAACTTCATCTTCAATAACAACACATCCCGCAATACCGGTTTGTGAAGCAATTAAACATTTTTTTCCTATAACTGAATCATGACCAACATGAACCTGATTGTCAATTTTAGTTCCTTCACCAATTGTTGTATCTCCTGTAACTCCTTTATCTATAGTACAAAGAGCACCAATACCAACATTATTTTCGATAACAACCCGTCCACCGGAAATTAACTGATCAAAACCATCAGGACGTTTTTTATAATAAAAAGCATCAGCTCCTAAAATAGTTCCTGCATGAATTATTACATTATCGCCAATAACCGTATTGTCGTATATGGAAACATTAGAATGAATCAAACAATTTTCACCAATTGTAACGTTGTTTCCAACAAAACAATTAGGCTGAATTACAGTTCCTTCGCCAATATTTGCAGAAAGAGCAATAGATACGTTTGTTCCCTGAAAAGGTCTAAAATGTTTAGTTAAGGTATTAAAATCTCTGAAAGGATCATCAGAAATTAAAAGTGCTTTACCTTCGGGACAGTCTACTTTTTTATTAATTAAAACAATTGTAGCTGCAGATTGTAAAGCTTTATCGTAATATTTAGGATGATCTACAAAAACAATATCGCCCGGTTCGACAACATGTATTTCATTCATACCTAAAACGGGGAAGTCTTGGTCTCCTATAAATTCGCACTCAAGCAAATTTGCAATTTCTCGTAAAGAGTGAACTTTTGGAAATTTCATATATTTAAATTAGAAAATTTGTCAATTAGAAAATGTGCCAATTAGAAAATGTGTCAATTAGAAAATAAAAATATTCAATTTCTGCTGTAGCATCAATTTTCTAATTGACTCATTGACAAATTATCTAATTAATAAACTACTCTTTTACACGCTCCATGTAAGAACCTGAAGCTGTATCAATTTTAATTTTATCACCTTCGTTGATGAATAAAGGAACGTTTACAGTTGCACCAGTTTCTACCGTAGCAGATTTAGTTGCGTTTGTAGCTGTATTTCCTTTTACTCCGGCTCAGCGTAAGTAACTTCAAGAATTACAGAAGATGGCATATCTACAGATAATGGCAAATCAGTTTCAGTATTTACCTGAACCATTACACTTGTTCCTTCTTTCAATAATCCCGGAGCATCCAAAATGTTTTTATTTAAAGAAATTTGCTCATAAGATTCTGTATTCATAAAATGAAATTCATCTCCTTCAGCATATAAAAACTGATAATTATGCGTTTCAACACGCACATCATCAATTTTATGTCCTGCAGAAAATGTATTATCCAATACTCTTCCTGTAGTTAAACTTCTCAATTTTGTTCTTACGAAAGCGGGACCTTTTCCAGGTTTTACGTGAAGAAATTCAACGATTTTATAAATATCGTGATTGAATTTAATACACAATCCGTTTCTAATATCTGATGTAGATGCCATTTGTTTTTATTTTAGATTTTAGAATGTAGATTTTAGATTCTCAACAGAATCAATCTTCATTTTTTATATTTAATGATATTATTTTTTAATCTGCAGCTTAGAAATCTAAAATCAGAAATCTAAACTCTAAAATTAATAATTCCCTGAATAACCTTTCATAATTCCTCTTGATGAATTTCTGATAAAATCCAGAATTTCATCTCTCTCAGGAGTAGCTTCCATTTCAGCTTCAATAATACTTAAAGCCTGAGTAGTATTGTAATTTTTTTGATATAAAATTCTGTAAATTTCCTGAATTTCTCTAATTTTTTCAGTACTAAATCCTCTTCTTCTTAAACCAACAGAATTAATTCCTACGTATGATAATGGTTCTTTTGCCGCTTTTGTATAAGGCGGAACATCTTTTCTAACCAAAGATCCACCAGAAATCATAGCATGATCTCCAATATGAATAAATTGGTGAATAGCTGCCAAACCACCAATAACTGCGTGATTACCAACAACTACGTGACCTGCAAGAGCAACTCCGTTTACAATAATAGCATTATTTCCAATCTCACAATCATGCGCAATATGGGCATAAGCCATAACTAAACAATTGTTACCCAAAATAGTTTGCCCTGAAGCAACTGTACCTCTATTTATAGTTACACACTCTCTAATCGTACAATTGTCGCCAATTATCGCAAGAGAATCTTCTCCGCCAAATTTTAAATCTTGTGGTACCGCAGAAATTACCGCTCCCGGAAAAATATTGCAATTTTTACCAATTCGAGCGCCTTCCATAATGGTTACATTTGAACCAATCCAGGTACCATCACCAATAACAACATTATTGTGAATTGTTGTAAAAGGCTCAATTACAACATTTTTAGCGATTTTAGCGCCAGGATGAACATATGCTAATGGTTGATTCATCTGTAAGTTTTATATTTTAAATTAAAATAATCTAATTTGGGCAACAAACGTAAACAATAAATTTGATAAAATTATTATTGTTTTTTTACAATTTGCGCCATTAATTCTGCCTCAGTAACTAATTTACCATTTGCGTAAGCATTTGCCTGCATATGACAGATTCCTCTACGGATAGGAGAAATCAATTCGCATTTGAAAATCAGCGTATCTCCGGGCAATACTTTATGTTTGAATTTAACATTATCAATTTTCATGAAATATGTTAAATAATTTTCAGGATCCGGAACCGTGCTTAAAACCAAAATTCCTCCTGTTTGAGCCATAGCTTCAACAATTAAAACTCCCGGCATTACCGGAGCCTCAGGAAAATGTCCTACAAAGAAATTTTCATTCATTGTAACATTTTTCAAACCAACTACATGGCGGTCAGACATTTCTATAATTCTGTCAATCAACAAAAATGGTGGACGGTGAGGTAACATCGCCATGATTTTGTGAATATCCATCAAAGGTTCTTTATTCAGATCATAAACCGGAACATGATTTCTTTGTTCGATTTTAATGATTTTTCCAATCTTTTTAGCAAATTGGGTATTTACGTAATGCCCAGGCTTATTTGCAATAATTTTTCCTTGAATTCTAACACCAATTAAAGCTAAATCACCCACAACATCTAATAATTTATGACGCGCAGCTTCGTTTGGATAATGTAAAGTAAGGTTATCTAAAACACCATTTGGTTTTACCGAAATTTTATCCTTACCAAAAGCCTTCTTTAAATTTTCCATTGTAGAGTCAGATATTTCCTTATCTACATAAACAATAGCATTATTTAAATCTCCGCCTTTAATTAAACCATGTTCTAATAAAGACTCTAACTCATGCAGGAAACTAAAAGTTCTTGAATTTGCGATTTCATCTTTAAAATCGGCAATACTTTTCATAGTAGCATTTTGAGTACCTAAAACTTTAGTACCAAAATCAACCATTGCAGTAACTTGATAATCATCGCTTGGCATTACCAAAATCTCACTTCCCGTAGCTTCATCAGTAAACGAAATAACTTCTTTTACTACATAAACATTACGTTTAGAATCTTGTTCTTCGATTCCGGCTTTTTCAATAGCTTCAACAAAATATTTTGAAGAACCGTCCATAATAGGCAGTTCAGAAGCATTTAATTCTATGATAACATTATCCAGATCACATCCAACCAATGCAGCCAAAACGTGTTCCGGAGTCTGGATTTTTACACCTAATTTTTCTAAATTTGTACCTCTTTGTGTATTAACAACATAATTAGCATCAGCTTCAATCACTGGCTGACCTTGCAAATCAATTCTTACAAAAGTGAAACCGTTATTAATTGGAGCTGGTTTAAAAGTCATTGTAACTTCTTTTCCAGTGTGTAATCCAACTCCTGTTAGCGAAATTTCATTTTTGATGGTCTTCTGTTTAACCATTATTTCCATTTTTTGGGTTTATTATTTGTTTCTTCAATTCTTCCAGTTCGGCCACAATTTTAGGTAAATTCTTAAAATGAACGTATGACTTATTAAAATCAGCATATCCAAGCGATGGAGAACCTTGCAGCACTTCATCATCTTTAATATTTCTTGCAACTCCGGACTGCGCCTGAAGCCTAACGTTATTACCTATTATTAAATGACCTGCGATACCAACCTGCCCGCCAATCATACAGTTTTCGCCAATTTTTGTAGAACCCGCAACGCCTGATTGAGCAGCGATTACAGTGTTTTTACCAATTTCTACATTATGTGCAATCTGAATTTGATTGTCTAATTTAACTCCGTTTCTAATAATTGTAGATCCCAGAGTTGCTCTGTCTATTGTAGTATTTGCACCAATATCAACATTATCTTCTATAATAACATTACCAATTTGCGGTACTTTACTATAAACCCCTTCTTCATTTGGTACAAAACCAAAACCATCTGCACCTATAATTGTTCCTGAATGTATTGTACAATTATTGCCAATTACGGTTTCAGAATAAATCTTAGCCCCGGCAAAAATATATACATTATCACCAATAACAACATTATCACCAATAAAACTATTTGGGTAAATCTTCACATTATTGCCTAAAATCACATTTTGACCAATATAACTAAAGCTTCCCAAGTATAGATTTTCGCCATATTTAGTTCCTTCCGTTATAAAAGAGTGCGCTTCAATCCCGTTTTTATTCAGTTTTACCTGATTGTAAAACTGCAAAAGTTTAGAAAAAGAGGCATACGCATCTTCTACTTTAATTAAAGTTGTAGTGATTTCGGCTTCTGGTACAAAGCTGTCGTTAACAATCGTTACGCTCGCTTTTGTAGTATATATGTAGTTGATATATTTTGGGTTAGCCAAAAAAGTAAGCGATCCTTCCTCGCCTTCTTCGATTTTAGATAAGCGGGAAACTTCTACATTGGGATTACCAACAATTTCTCCTTCTAAAATTCCTGCTATTTGTTCTGCTGTAAATTTCATCGCGACAAAAATATAAAAAATAGATTTTAAATGTTAATTTTAGATAAGTTGTTTTGGATAACAGATGTAATATTTTGTCACCAATTTAGATAATGATTTCAAATTCAGCTGATCAGAAGCTTCAACAACATCCTCAATTGTTTTATCTTTTTTCAAAATTCGTATCGGTTCGGCCTCTTTACTGTATGCCTGATTTTTTATTTTGCCCCGAAATATAAAATATCCCGCATCTACCGATGAAATATGATGTTCCTCTGCAAATTCTTCCTTTAGCGATTGGGATTCTTCCATCGGAATCTTTTCTGCACTCAATTTAATCTTTAGTAAATCCCTGTTAATGATCATTTTACTTAAAGTAGAAAGTATAAAATCATCCTGTTTTTGCCATGCTTTTAAAGCACTTATAATATCAAAATCATCCAATTGTGAAAACAAATCCAGTATTTCGGCATCAAAATCCTCCAATGTAATTTTGTTTTGCATAAAATACGAAAGTGGCTCACTACAAGGCAGTTTAACCCCTTTTAAGGTAAGTTCTTTGGCTCTTTTCAAAACCTTCATCAAAATTAATTCGGCAACCAAACTCGTTTTGTGCAAATAAGCCTGCCAATACATTAACCTTCTTGAAAGCAAAAATTTCTCAACCGAATAAATTCCTTTTTCTTCAATAACCAAAATATCATCCACAACATTCATCATCTGAATCAATCGTTCAGAATTTACATTTCCTTCTGCAACTCCTGTATAAAAACTGTCTCTTTTCAGATAATCCATTCTATCCATATCTAACTGACTAGAAATTAGTTGCAGCATGAATTTTCTATGATATTCTCCTTTAAAAACCTGAATTGCCAGACTTAACTTTCCGTCAAATTCCTCATTAATCTGATTCATGAATAACAACGAAATAGCCTCATGATGCACATCTTCAACAATGCTTTTTTCCATAGCATGCGAAAATGGCCCATGACCAATATCGTGTAGTAAAATGGCGATTAACAAAGCACATTCTTCCTCATTTGAAATTGCAACGCCTTTAAAACGAAGTGTTTCAATAGCTTTTTGCATTAAATGCATGCATCCTAAGGCATGATGAAAACGAGTATGATTTGCTCCCGGATATACCAAATAAGAAAGTCCCATTTGAGAAATACGGCGCAAACGCTGAAAATACGGATGCTGAATTAAGTCGTAAATAAGCTCGTTCGGGATGGAAATAAACCCATAAATGGGATCATTAAATATTTTTAATTTATTAATATGGGTCACTATTTGGTTATTTTTTGGTCAACAAATATAAGTAATTAACTATAAACAGCTTTGGGTTTTTCACTTAAAAAATTGCGATTTTACAGTATTAATTTCTTAGGTAATAACAGAACTAAAATTAAATTTGAAATAAATCTCAAATTGTTATTCTGAATTTTATACTATTTTTAATACTTTTTAAGTTCTATACATTTAAATTGCATTAAAATTAAAACTGTTTATGGATAAGATCAAAATACTTTGGGTTGATGACGAAATCGATCTTTTAAAGCCACATATATTATTTCTCGAAAAGAAAAACTACACTGTAACAACTTCAAATAACGGTCTGGACGCGATTGCCTTGTTCGAAGAAGATAATTTTGATATTGTCTTTTTGGATGAAAACATGCCGGGAATGAGTGGTTTGGAAACACTTTCAGAAATGAAAGAGAAAAAATCGGCAATACCGATGATAATGATTACCAAAAGCGAAGAAGAATATATAATGGAAGAAGCCATTGGTTCTAAAATCGCTGATTATTTGATAAAACCCGTAAATCCAAACCAGATTTTATTGAGTTTGAAGAAAAATCTGGATCATTCGAGACTAATTTCTGAAAAAACGACTTTAGATTATCAAAAAGAATTTAGAAAAATTTCGATGGAATTAGCAATGGTTAATTCCTATGAAGATTGGGTAGAACTATATAAAAAACTGATTTTCTGGGAACTGGAATTGGAGAACATCAACGATCAGGGAATGATTGAAATTCTTGAATCGCAAAAAGTAGAAGCCAATTCGCAATTTGGAAAATACATTGAAAGAAATTATGAAGATTGGTTTGCGCCAAAAGCAGACAAGCCTATTCAGTCGCATACCTTATTTAAAGAACTGGTTGTTCCCGAAATTAAAAAGAAAGACAAACCCGTTTTATTTGTTGTAATTGATAATTTGCGTTACGATCAATGGAAATCTTTTGAAACTGTCGTAGCCAATTATTATAAATTAGAAAAAGAAGTTCCGTATTTCTCTATACTTCCAACAGCAACGCAATATGCCAGAAATGCAATTTTCTCTGGTTTACTGCCTTTGGAAATGGAAAAGAAATTTCCTGAATACTGGAAAAATGATGTCGAAGACGGCGGAAAAAACCTTTATGAAGCAGAATTTTTATCGGCACAATTAAAACGTTTAGGTTTAGATATCAAAGAAGATTATTTTAAAATCACCAATTATGCCGGTGGAAAAAAATTAGCCGAAAACTTTAAAGCCTTAAAAGGAAATGACTTGGTAACAGTTGTTTACAATTTTGTAGATATGTTATCGCACGCAAAAACCGAAATGGAAGTTGTAAAAGAACTTGCTTCTGATGATAAAGCGTATCGTTCCTTAACATTAAGCTGGTTTAAAAATTCGCCATTACTGGAAATTATTCAGCAAGCACAACTTTTAGGTTTTAAATTAATTCTAACTACAGATCACGGAACAATTAATGTAAAAAACCCGTCGAAAGTTGTTGGAGATAAAAATACAAGTTTAAATTTGCGTTACAAAACCGGACGTAGTTTAACCTATGAACAAAAAGATGTTTATGTGGTAAAAGAACCTAAAACAATTGGTTTGCCGGCTATAAATATGAGCAGTTCGTTTATTTTTGCCAAAAATGATTTGTTTTTAGCCTACGTAAACAACTACAATCATTATGTAAGTTATTACAAAAACACGTATCAGCATGGCGGAATTTCTTTAGAAGAAATGATTATTCCGTTTTTGGTATTTAATCCGAAATAAAAAACGGTTTTCAGTTGCAGTTTTCAGTTTTCATCTGAGACTGAAAACTGCAACTGAGACTATTAAAACTAAATATAAACCAATGCCTTCAAGAGAAAAACCTCAGAACTTTTCCTCTTTGAACCTTTGTAACTTTAAAAAAAATGAATATCGTTTTTTCATTAGATCAGATTCAAGAAGTAGCCGAACAGATTTTAGTCCAAAACCCAAAGAAAATCATCCTTTTTAACGGAGAAATGGGCGTAGGAAAAACTACTTTAATTAAACAATTATGCAAAAGTTTAGGAGTTAAAGATGCAACAAGCAGCCCAACTTTTTCTTTGGTAAATGAATACTTTACTTCACAAAACGAAATAGTGTATCACTTTGATTTTTACCGATTAAACAAAGAAACGGAAGCGCTAGATATGGGCGTTGATGATTATTTATACTCCGAAAACTGGTGTTTTATTGAATGGTCTGAAAAAATTGAAAATCTGCTTCCTGAAGAAACTTCAACAATCAATATTAAGTTATTGCCAGATGGAAAAAGAGAACTGGAATTAATTTAAAATCTTTATGAAACTCTGTGAAAAACTTTGTGAATCTCCGTGTTAAAACTTTCACAGAGATTCACAAAGTTTTTAGCAAATATAAAATACTCTAAAAACAGAAAAAATAATATCTTAAAATTCGCTTTTAGTATTAGCAGAATATTTGCACTAATTTTAAAACTTTTTACGTAATTTGTACCCTTAATTTTTCGCATAACCCATGTCAATAACCTTAACTCCATTTACGAAACAACAATTGTTGCCACAAGAAGAAAAACTTGAAGTGGGCCGCTTTAAAAGAGAGCTTTTCATAGGGATACCTAAAGAAACAAGTTATCAGGAACGTCGTATTTGCCTGACGCCGGACGCAGTAAATTCGTTAACTTACGAAGGTCACCGCGTTATGATTGAATCAGGCGCCGGAGAAAGTTCGAGTTATTCTGATAAAGAATACAGTGATGCGGGCGCAGAAGTTACAAAAGATACAAAAAAAGTATTTGGCTGCCCAATGCTGCTTAAAGTCGAACCGCCAACATTAGCTGAAATTGAGATGATTAATCCTGAAACGATTATTATTTCTGCCATTCAGTTAAAAACAAAAAAGAAAGCTTATTTTGAAGCTTTGGCACAGAAAAAAATAACTGCACTTGCTTTTGAATATATTAAGGACGAAGACGGTTCTTATCCGGCTGTAAAATCTTTAAGCGAAATTGCCGGAACAGCTTCTATACTTATAGCATCAGAATTGATGATTACTGACGAATTCGGAAAAGGGCTTTTATTCGGAAACATTACCGGCGTCCCTCCTACCGAAGTCGTTATTTTAGGCGCAGGAACAGTTGGCGAATTTGCTGCCAAAACCGCCATTGGTTTAGGAGCAAACGTAAAGGTTTTTGATAATTCGATTACCAAATTACGCCGCTTACAAAATAATTTAAACCAAAGAATATTCACTTCTACAGTTCAGCAAAAAGCACTACTAAAAGCTTTAAGACGTTGTGATGTCGCTATTGGAGCTATGCGCGGAAAAGAACGCTGCCCAATTATAGTGACTGAAACGATGGTGGAGCACATGAAAAAAGGCGCCGTAATTGTAGATGTAAGTATTGATACAGGCGGTTGTTTTGAAACATCAGAAGTTACAACGCACGAAAAACCAACATTCATAAAAAGTAATGTTCTACATTATTGTGTACCAAATATTCCATCAAGATATTCCAAAACTGCCTCACTTTCAATTAGTAACATACTAACACCATACCTACTTCAAATAGCAGATGATGGCGGTTTAGAAAGTTCTATCAGATGTAATAAAGGTTTAAAAAACGGAATCTATTTATACCACGGAATCCTAACAAATAAAGCAATTGGCGAATGGTTTGATTTACCTGATAACGATATTAATTTACTTGTATTTTAAAAGAACTTTAATGTACCTTTGCCAAAAATTTTACTCATGAAGTTCGTACATCGTTTTGCTTATTATTTGATTGGTCTGGTTATGGGATGCTTTTTTGTAGCCCTTGTTTTTAGTGGAAAAGATACACGTTGCAACTATTTTCCAAACGCAAGAGTTTTAAATAATCTAAGAACAAAACCCTTTCAATATTCTGCAAAAGCAATTCAGACTTTAAACGAAAAATGGGTTGATACTGCCGATATTAAAAATACGCTGACATACGGAGATGTTGATTTTGACAAAAGTAACGTTCCGGTAAACAAAGGAAAACTGTATATTATAGAAGGAAAAACAGTTAAAAATCAGGAAATTATTTTAAAAGTAATCAACTACGAAAATAAAGCAATTCTTGACGAAATTGTTAAGAAGCCTGCTGAAAAATAGTGTTTTTTTTGTCATTTCGACGTAAGGAGAAATCACACTAGAAACTCGACAAAGATTAGCGCTTTTAGGAACGGAATCACTTGTATGATTTCTCCTTACGTCGAAATGACAAAAACATTACCACTCAATCTCTTTCATTCCTTTTGATTTCAAAAAAGCATTAGTCAGACTAAAGTGTTTGTTTCCAAACCAAAACCCTCTATTTGCACTTAAAGGAGAAGGATGTCCTGATTTTAAAATATGATGTTTTGAAGCGTCAATTAATGCGGCTTTTTTTTGAGCAAAACCTCCCCAAAGTAAGAACACAACATTTTCCTTTTCAGCAGAAATCTGTTTAATAACAGCATCTGTAAATTTTTCCCAGCCTTTTCCCTGATGGCTTCCGGCTTCAGACTGTCGAACTGTTAAAGTAGCATTTAAAAGAAAAACGCCCTGATCTGCCCAACGTTCAAGATTACCCGATTTAGGCATAGGTTTATTTAAATCCGTTTCAATTTCTTTAAAAATATTTTGAAGAGAGGGAGGAAAAGGAATTCCATCATTAACAGAAAAACACAAACCATTCGCCTGATTTGGTCCGTGATACGGGTCTTGTCCTATAATAACAACTTTTACCTGATCAAAATGACAATGATCAAAAGCTGAAAAAATTTGATTGCCTTTTGGATAACAAATTTTAGCAGTATATTCAGATTTTACAAAAGCAATTAATTCGTTGAAATATGGTTTTTCAAATTCTTCATTTAAAACTGGCTTCCAGGAAGAATGCATTTTTACGTCCATAATTTTTTATTGCGAATTTCAGAAATTTTTAAGTAAAATCATATTACGAAACGATAAAATTTAGATAAGAAGTTTATAGAATTCAGTCACACTATTTTCGTACTTTTGTACGTACTTTATTAAAGGAATTAAATGATTAGTATTACCGAAAAAACATTACAAGATTTACAATTTCCAACAGTGCTAGAAACCATTTCGGCAGGCTGTAATACAGATATTGGAAAGGAAAAAGCTTTACAAATAACACCATTTAGAGATAAAGAAACTTTGATGCAGGCTTTAATGCAGACATCAGAATATGTTTCGTCTTTTCAAAATAATAACGCAATTCCCAATCACGGATTTGATGCCATAACGCACGAAATCAAGTTTTTAGCAATAGAAGATAGTTTTCTGGAAGTAGGCAGTTTTAGGAAAATTGCAACACTTTCGTCAACATCAAATTTCTTGCTGAATTTCTTAAAAAAATTTGATGACTATTATCCAAACTTAAACGCAAGAGCTTCAAGAGTTGAATATACAAAAGATATTGTAACTCTAATTGACGCCATTGTAGACAAATATGGAGAAATAAAAGACAACGCTTCGCCTGCTCTTTTAAGTATTCGCCAGAATATGAATATCGTTCGCGGCAAAGTAAATCAAAGTTTTGGAGTAGCACTTTCTCACAATAACAGTCTCGGTTATCTGGATGATATCAAGGAAAGTTTTGTGCAAAACCGTAGAGTTTTAGCCGTTTTAGCAATGTATCGTCGAAAAGTAAAAGGTTCTATTTTAGGAAGTTCTAAAACCGGAAGCATTGCTTATATTGAACCGGAAGCTACTTTGCAATATTCCAGAGAATTAGCCAATCTTGAATACGAAGAAAAAGAAGAAATTACCCGAATTCTAAAACAATTATCAAATCAGATTCGTCCGTATTTACCTTTACTAATTGAATATCAGGAGTTTCTAAGTGATATTGATGTCGTTGCCGGAAAAGCAAAATACGCAAACAGAATCAACGGAATTTTACCCACAATTACCGAAGAAAGAAGATTGTTTTTTAGAGAAGCATATCATCCTATTTTGTATCTGAACAATAAACAGAAAAACGAAATTACGCATCCGCAAACAATTGAATTAAAACAAGATAACCGAATCATTGTAATTTCGGGACCAAATGCCGGAGGAAAAACAATTTCCCTTAAAACAGTTGGTTTATTACAATTGATGTTACAATCAGGAATGTTGATTCCGGTTCATGAACGCAGCGAAACTTTCTTGTTTGATAGAATCTTAACAGATATTGGAGACAATCAATCCATTGAAAATCATTTAAGTACATATAGTTACCGATTAAAAAACATGAATTACTTCTTGAAAAAATGCAACAAGAAAACCATGTTTTTAATTGATGAATTTGGTACAGGTTCAGATCCTGAATTAGGTGGCGCTTTGGCTGAAATTTTCTTAGAAGAATTTTACCATCGTGAAGCTTTCGGAATTATTACAACGCATTATTCAAACTTGAAAATTCTGGCTAACGAATTGCCTTTTGCTACAAATGCCAATATGATGTTTGACGAAAAATCGCTTGAACCAATGTACAAGCTGGCTTTAGGTCAGGCAGGAAGTTCTTTTACTTTTGAAGTCGCATTAAAAAATGGAATACCGTTTGGATTGATAAATCGTGCCAAGAAAAAAATCGAAGTTGGTAAAGTTCGTTTTGATAAAACCATAGCAACACTTCAAAAAGAGCGTTCAAAATTAGAAAAAACTTCTATTAATCTTAAAGAAGAAGAAACTAGAGCGCGTGAAGAAAGCAAAAAAATGGAAAACATCAATGTAAAAATCAAACAGAAACTGGAAAGCTATCAGGAATTATACGACAGCAACCAAAAGACAATTTACATAGGTCAGAAAATCGAAGATATTTCTGAAAAATATTTCAACAATAAAAATAAAAAAGAACTTATTGGAGAATTTTTGAAAATCATAGAAATTGAAAATTCAAAACGTAAAAAAGCAACTCCAAAAGAAACAAAAGCTATAATCGAAAAGAAAAAAGAAGTTATTGCAGAAGTTTCTGTTCAGGTTGAAGAAATTCGAAAAGAGAAAAAAGAAAAGAAACTGAAACCTGTTATCGAAAAACCAAGACCTGTTTTAAAAGTTGGCGATCGGGTAAGAATGCTAGACGGAAGATCTGTTGGAAGTATTGATTCCATCGAAAAAAATAAGGCAACAGTTAATTACGGCATTTTTACTTCGAAAGTAAGTTTAGATGAATTGGAATTTGTAGAAGTTGGGAAGAAATAAGTTTTCAGTATTCTGTCGCAGTTTTCAGTTGTTATAAAAGCTTAAATTTAGTCGAAAATTAAAATAAAGCGATTTAAACAAAGATCTTTATAAAAGACAACAATGAAGATGGATATTTTTTAAAAAGTGCTTAAAAATAATTTATGAAAGCCATTTTTTATTTGTAAAATTTATACATTTTATCATTTTAATAGATAAAATAAATAATAATAAAAAACCTACAAACATAGTTTTATTCTTTAGCTTTGTCATTGCGAGGAACGAAGCAACCACACTAACAAAATCAAACTTTGTGTCTAATTGTAGTGAGATTGCTTCGTTCCTCGCAAGGACTCAAACTTAAAAAGATAAATACATGAAGCCAGGTTTTGTATACATTATTACCAATAAATATCAAACAGTTGTTTATACAGGAGTGACTTCAAATCTGCCGAAAAGAATATCAGAGCATAAAAATAAAAAATATCCAAAGTCATTCTCTGCTCGTTATAACACAAATATTTTAGTGTACTACGAACAATTTCAATGGATTGAAGACGCAATAACCAGAGAAAAGCAAATTAAAGCCGGATCAAGAGAGGCAAAAAACGATTTGATTCGTTCTATAAATCCAACTTGGAAAGATTTATTCGAAGAAATTGAAAATATAATGTTTGAGTAATTACAATTGAAACGGAAATACATAATGAGATTGCTTCGTTCCTCGCAAAGACATACGCACGCAAGGTCATTGCGAGGAACGAAGCAACCACACTAAAATAAGTAACCACAATTTATGAAAACCCATGAGATTGCTTCGTTCCTAGCAAAGACGCACGCACGCAAGGTCATTGCGAGGAACGAAGCAACCACACTAAAATAAGTAACCACAATTTATGAAAACCCAAAATGAGATTGCTTCGTTCCTCGCAAAGACTGCTGACGGAAAAAAATAATCCTTTTCGACGGCGTTTGCAATCTTTGCAACGACGCAGTTCAGTTTATCATTAAACATGACAAAAAAGATATTTTTCGTTTTGTGGCATTGCAATCCGAAATAGGAATTGAGATTTGTAATTATATAGGTGTAGATCAAACTAAAATTGATAGTATTATTTTATATAATCCCGGTGTTGCTTATTATTATAAATCTTCGGCAGTAATAGAAATCGCTGAAGACTTAGGCGGGATTTACAGTTTCATTTCTGTTTTTAAAATTCTACCTGAAAAAGTGCGAAATTACATTTACGATTATATTGCTAAAAACCGTTATAAATGGTATGGCAAAAAAGAAAGCTGTATGATTCCTACTCCGGAATTGAAAGCAAAATTTCTTTAATAAAAAATCCCAAATTCACAATATTGTCATTTCGACCAAAGGGAGAAATCACACAAGAAACTTCACAACGAAAATCTAATCTTTGGCGAGTTACGCGTGTGATTTCTCCTTACGTCGAAATGACAAAAAAATAAAAAAAATCCCAAATTCAAATCATGACAATTTGGAATTTGGGATTTTATCCCGATCCCGAAACTTCGGGACGGGATTGAAATTTATCAGATTATTATCTAATTAACTTTCTGTATTTCAAACGTTTTGGCGTTAAATCACCACCTAAACGTTTCTTTTTATTTTCTTCGTATTCAGAGAAACCTCCTTCGAAATAATAAACTTCAGAATCTCCTTCAAAAGCCAGAATGTGTGTACAAATTCTGTCTAAGAACCATCTGTCGTGCGAAATAATTACGGCACAACCAGCAAAATTCTCTAAACCTTCTTCAAGGGCACGAAGCGTATTTACATCTAAATCATTCGTAGGCTCATCCAGTAAAAGTACGTTTCCTTCTTCTTTTAATGTCATTGCAAGGTGCAAACGGTTACGTTCTCCACCGGAAAGCATTGAAACTTTTTTATTTTGCTCGCCTCCACCAAAATTAAAACGTGAAAGGTAAGCTCTTGAATTTACTTGCTTTCCTCCCATCATAATCAATTCCTGACCATCGGCGAAGTTTTCCCAAATAGATTTATTTGGATCAATATTAGAGTGAGACTGATCTACATAAGCGATTTTTACCGTTTCACCAACTGAAAATTCTCCGCTATCTGTTTTTTGCTCGCCCATAATCATTTTGAAAATGGTTGACTTACCGGCACCGTTTGGTCCAATAATTCCAACAATTCCGGCTTGTGGCAAAGTGAAATTCAAATTATCGTACAATAATTTGTCTCCAAAAGCTTTAGCAACATTTTTAGCTTCAATAACATTTGTACCTAAACGTGGACCATTCGGGATATAAATTTCCAGATTTTCATCCAGTTGTTTTTGATCTTCGTTTAATAATTTATCGTAATTCTGTAAACGTGCTTTTTGTTTGGTTTGACGTCCTTTTGCTCCCTGACGAACCCAGTCAAGCTCACGCTCTAATGTTTTTCTACGTTTAGAAGCTACTTTTTCTTCTTGCGCCATACGGCTTGATTTTTGGTCTAACCAGGATGAATAATTCCCTTTCCACGGAATACCTTCTCCTCTATCTAACTCAAGAATCCAACCGGCAACATTATCCAAGAAGTATCTATCGTGCGTTACTGCAATTACAGTTCCGGCATATTGTGCTAAATGCTGTTCTAGCCAAAGTACAGACTCAGCATCTAAGTGGTTGGTAGGCTCATCAAGTAACAGTACATCAGGTTGTTGCAATAACAAACGACATAAAGCTACACGACGACGCTCTCCACCAGAAAGGTTTTTAATAGGCGTATCACCTTCCGGCGTACGCAAAGCATCCATTGCGATTTCAAGTTTCGTATCGATTTCCCAAGCACCAAGAGCATCAATTTTATCTTGTAATGCTGCCTGACGGTCCATCAACTTATCCATTTTATCCTGATCTTCATAATATTCAGGAAGACCAAACAAATCATTAATTTGATTGTACTCTTCTAAAACTGCCATAGTTTCTGCAGCTCCTTCGCGTACAATTTCAATAACTGTTTTAGAATCATCAAGAATAGGCTCTTGCTCTAAATAACCAACAGTATAACCCGGTTGAAAAACAACATCTCCCTGATAATTTTTATCAACTCCGGCAATAATCTTCAAAAGTGAAGATTTACCAGAACCATTTAGTCCTAAAATACCAATTTTAGCTCCGTAAAAGAAACTCAAATAAATATTTTTAAGTACTGGTTTGTCTGCTCCCTGATAGGTTTTACTCAATTTTTGCATTGAGAAAATTACTTTCTTATCGTCTGACATTTGTTTATTTTTATTTTAATTAATTGATTTTTTTTGATTTTATATTGCAATTGTTTTTTTGCAATTGATATTGAAATTATACTCTACCTTTTAATGCGTTAAAAACCCATGCGTTAGCAAAAAAACCAACACCTACCGCTACAAATCCCCAGCCAGATACATCTCTGTATCTAAAAGCGCCAAGACCTATAAGTAACAATCCCATAAGTACCATTATAAAAGTAGCCCATCCTAAAACGGTATTTTTATTCATTCCCATAATTGTGTAATTATTATTTTAAAGTAGTAAAATTTTTAGAGATGCAAATATCGTGAATTTTCGTGGCTTAATTAAATATTTTGTACAGCATTTCTTTTAACAAATCTGACTGAGGCAAAGCATTAGCGCCAACTCCTTTACTTTTAACATCTACATCGCGCAAAGCTCCCACAATCTGACTCACTTTTCGCATTGGATAATTCTTTATTGCCAAATCGTATTCTTTTAAAAAATAAGGGTTTACACCAATTGCAGCTGCCACATTTTTAGGGTTTTTATCCTTTAATCCGTGGTATTTTAAAAGCTGAACAAAAAATCCAAAAACCAACCCCGTTGTCATTACCAATGGATATTCTTTAGGATTATGAGCAAAATTTTCGGCAATTTTATATGCTTTTAACTGATTTCGTTCTCCAATTGCTTTTCTTAATTCAAAAACATTATAGTCTTTACTAAAACCAATGTTTTCTTCAATATGTTGTGGTGTAATAACGGTTCCTTGTGGCAAAATGATTTGTAATTTCTCCAGTTCATTATTGATTTTACTCAAATCTGTTCCTAAAAACTCGACTAACATCGCATTTGCTTTTGGATCTATTGTATATTTTTTTCCTGCAAGAACACGTTTTATCCAATCGCCAACCTGATTTTCGTATAGTTTTTTACTTTCGTAAACCACTCCGTTTTGAGCTAATAATTTGGTAACCTTTTTACGTTTGTCAAGGGTTTTGTATTTATAGCAAAAAACCAAAACCGTAGTTTCCATTGGGTTATTTACATACGATTCAATTTTGTCTATTGTTCTTGATAAATCTTGTGCTTCTTTTACAATAACAACCTGACGGTCAGACATCATAGGATAGCGCTTGGCCGTTGAAACGATATCTTCTACAGAAACATCCCTACCATATAATACAGTTTGATTAAACCCTTTTTCTTCTTCCGAAAGGACATTTTGTTCTATATATTCAGATAACTTGTCAATATAATAAGGCTCCTCACCCATTAAAAAATAAATAGGTTTTATATTTCCGGCTTTTATATCATTAACAATTTTTACAACTTCATCCATTCGGTCTTTTGTTTCAAGTTTAAAGTTTCAGGTTCCGGCTTCAATAACTTGAAACTTTAAACATGAAACTTTAAACTATTTTAATATTTTTGTGCAATGCAGCAATTAAATTTTCCTACTTATACTTTCCGATTCAAAAATAGCGAAAATAAAGTGTCTATTTTTGATGAAATCAGGAAAAAATTTATCATTCTTACTCCGGAAGAATGGGTTCGTCAGCATGTTGTTCATTATCTAATGAATGAAAAAAAATACCCCAAATCGCTCATAAACGTAGAGAAAGTTTTAACAATCAATGGCTTACGAAAACGCTATGATATTGTTGTCTTTAATTCTGATGGTTCTATACATATATTGGTAGAATGTAAAGCGCCTGAAGTAAAAATATCTCAAGCAACTTTTGATCAGATTGCCCGTTATAATATGACAATGCAGGCACGGTTTTTGAATGTGACGAATGGACTAAACCATTACTATTGTCAGATGGATTTTGAAAATGAAAAATATGAGTTTTTAAAATCTTTACCTGATTATAAAGAAATTTACTAACTATAAAAAAATACTTTTGGATAAAATAGCTGTTGTCATTTTAAATTGGAACGGAGTAAAATTATTAGAACAATTTTTACCTTCAATAATTCAATTTTCAGAAGAAGCCACAATATATGTTGCAGATAATGCGTCAACAGATAATTCAATTGATTTTGTCAGGCAAAATTTCCCAACAATTAAAATCATTATAAACAGTGGCAATCATGGTTTTGCAAAAGGTTATAATGATGCTTTAAAAGATGTTAATGCCGAAATTTATGCTTTAGTTAATTCTGATATAGAAGTTACAGAGAATTGGCTGAAACCTATTATCGAAACTTTTGATACTGAAAACCAAACAGCAATTATTCAACCTAAAATTCTGGATTTTAAAAACAAAGAATATTTCGAATATGCCGGAGCTGCCGGTGGTTTTATAGATAAATACGGATATCCTTATTGTCGTGGCCGAATTTTTGACACCATCGAAAAAGATAATGGTCAGTACGATGATAATTGCGAATTATTTTGGGCATCGGGCGCTTGCTTTTTTATTCGAAAAGAAGTGTATGATGAACTAAAAGGTTTTGATGAAACTTTCTTTGCACATCAGGAAGAAATAGATTTATGCTGGCGTGCATCAAATGAAGGACATATCATTAAATACAATTCAAAGTCAGTCGTTTATCATGTTGGCGGAGCTACTTTAAACCAATCTAATCCCCGAAAAACCTATTTAAATTTCAGAAATTCCTTGCTAATGCTGGTGAAGAATCTGCCTGGAAAAAGATTGTTTTTTGTAATTTTCTTCCGAATGATTTTAGATGGTATTGCCGGTATACGTTTTCTTACGCAAGGAAAATTTAATCATACTTTTGCAATTTTAAAGGCGCATTTTTCATTTTATTGTATATCTTTAAAATATATACGAAAACGAAAAGATTTTCAAATACAGCAATACTATACCGTAAAAAGTATCGTTTACTTGTATTACATTAAGAAAGTCACTGTTTTTAAAGAAATCTTTAACAGTAATCAAAATATTAAAAACTAAATTTGTAATCAACGTTTAATTAAATATAATACCTATGAGAAAAATAGTCATCGCACTAACAGTATTAATGGCCTTAACTTCGTGTGTATCTAAAAAAGAATACGCAGCTTTAGAAGCTAAGAACAAAGAGATCCAGGATTTATTAAACTCTTGTACAGTTAAATTAAATTCTTGCCTTGAAGAAAAAGCAGGATTAGCAGCAACAGCTGAAAGCTATAAACAACACAATCAGGACTTAATTAACAGCTCTAAAGATTTAACAGTATTAACTACAAAAGGAGCTGAAAATCTTGAAAAATCTTTAGAAAGTTTAAAAGAAAAAGATTTAAAAATATCAAGACTTCAAGATGCTTTAACTAAAAAAGACAGTGTTACTCTGGCTTTGGTTACAAGCTTAAAAGGAGCAGTTGGAATCAACGATCCGGATATCGAAATCAATGTTGAAAAAGGAGTTGTATTTATTTCTATTGCTGATAAATTATTATTTAAAAGTGGAAGTTATGACGTAACTGATGCAGCAAAAGGTGTTTTAGCTAAAGTTGCAAAAGTTGTAAACGACAAACCTGATTTTGAATGTATGGTTGAAGGTCACACAGATAACGTTCCTTACAAAAGCAACGGAGTTTTGCTAGACAACTGGGATTTAAGTGTTAAACGTTCTACTTCTATCGTTCGTGTATTAACAAATGATCTTGGAGTTAACCCTGCAAAATTAATTGCTGCAGGTAGAAGTTCATATGTACCTTTAGTTGCAAATGATACTCCTGAAAACAAAGCACGTAACAGAAGAACTCGTATTGTTGTTATGCCAAAAATTGATCAATTCTATGATATGATTGAAAAAGAAATGAAAAAACAAGCGAAATAATCTAAGTTTTTTACATACTTATATAAACAGAAAAAGCAGGTCAATGACCTGCTTTTATGTATCCTTAACTTTTTTAATAACCAATTAAATATAAATCAAGAATAGCATTATCTTTAAATTAACTAACTAAATTTTAACTATACTAAAGTTAGTTATTTATTTTAAATAATTATACTATTTCAGTATTTTTTTACAAAATTCCAATATCGCCCTTGCCTTCCCTTACAATTACTGGCTCGTGTTCTGAAAGGTCAATAATCGTCGAACCGATATTATCACCGTAACCACCGTCAATTACCATATCGACAAGATTCTGCCATTTCTCAAAAATCAATTCAGGATCTGTAGTATATTCAATTACATCATCTTCGTCACGAATTGATGTAGAGACAACAGGATTTCCTAGTTGTCGAACAATTTCCAAAATAATATTGTTATCAGGCACACGAATACCAACAGTAGTTTTCTTTTTAAACTCTTTTGGCAAATTATTATTTCCCGGTAAAATAAAAGTATAAGGTCCCGGCAAAGCTCTTTTTAGAATTTTAAAAGTCGAAGTATCTATCTGGCGCACATAATCTGAAAGATTACTCAAATCATGACATATAAATGAAAAATTAGCTTTTTCTAATTTTACTCCTTTAATTTTGGCAATTTTTTCTAAAGCACGAGAATTGGTAATATCACAACCCAAACCGTAAACAGTATCTGTTGGATAAATAACCAAACCTCCGTTTTGAAGCACTTTTACAACCTTTGCAATTGCAGCTTCACTAGGTTTATCAGGATATATTTTTATGAACTCAGCCATTTTGTTTTTTGTTTCAAGTTTTTATTTGTTTCAGGTTTCAAGTTGAAAACGTGAATAAGTTTATTAAGTGTTTACTATAAAGTTCGGGAAATTTTACACAAAATTGGTAAAAACCTGAAACTTTAAACTTGAAACTTTTTTTACCCAATTACATCAAGTTTTGCAAATCGAAGCAACAGTTTTTTAATTCCGCCGACTTCAAATTTAATTTCTGCTTTTTTATCAGCGCCAACGCCTTCAAGATTAACCACTTCACCTTTACCAAAGCGCTCATGCATGACAACATTTCCAATGGTTAATTTACTATCAAATAAATTTGTACCGGCAGAAGCCGGAGCATTTCCTGAAACAGGTTTTAGTTTACGAATATTTAAATCCGGTTTTGGTTCGTTATCCGTAATATATTTGGGCGGAGTTCCTCCTACCGGTTTTGCCAATCGTAGTTTCGATTTATCAACATCACCAAAAATATCACCATCAATCATGGGTTTATAACGATAATTGCTTTCTGCAGGTGTTAAATATTCTAAATATTGCGGATCAATTTCTTCAATAAAACGAGACGGTTCGCTATCTGTCAGTTTTCCCCAGCGGTAACGCGATTGCGCATACGTTAAATACGCCTGATGTTCAGCGCGGGTCAAAGCTACGTAAAACAAACGACGTTCTTCTTCAAGCTCGCTTCTGGTACTCATACTCATGGCACTCGGAAACAAATCTTCTTCCATACCAACCACAAAAACATGCGGAAATTCAAGTCCTTTTGCCAGGTGAATCGTCATCAAAGCTACACGATCTTCATCAGATGTATCTTTATCTAAATCTGTTGCAAGTGCCACATCTTCCATAAATTCAGACAATGCACCTCTTGCTCCGTCAATTTCTCTTTGCCCTTCCGTAAAATCTTTTATACCATTTAAAAGTTCCTCTATATTCTGAATTTTTGCCATCCCTTCAGGCGTAGCATCTTTTTTCAGTTCCTGAACCAAACCTGTTTTTTTCGCCACATGATCCGTAACATAAAAAGCATCCTGATTTTGATCGATTACCTGAAAACTCTGAATCATCGTTACAAAATCATTCAGTTTATTTTTTGTTCCGGCATTCAGTTTCAAATCAATTTTATCAATATTCACCATTACTTCCCAAATCGAACGTTTGTAATGATTTGCCGCAATAGTTAGTTTTTCTACCGTAGTATCACCAATTCCACGAGCCGGATAATTAATTACACGAATCAGCGCTTCTTCATCTTTAGGATTAATTACCAAACGCAAATAACACAAAACATCTTTAATTTCCTTGCGTTGGTAAAATGACAATCCGCCATAAATTCGATACGGAATATCGCGTTTTCTCAATGCATCTTCCATTGCACGAGATTGAGCGTTAGTACGATACAAAATTGCAAACGAACCGTTGTGCAATTGATTTTGCATTTTTTGCTCAAAAATTGTACTCGCTACAAAACGACCTTCTTCGGCATCAGTTAAACTGCGATGTACTTTAATCTTCGGACCAAAATCATTTGCTGTCCAAACAATTTTATCAAGCTTCGTTTTATTCTTGTCAATAATTGTATTTGCAGCTTCAACAATATTTCTTGTCGAACGGTAATTTTGCTCCAATCTAAAGGTTTTTACACCTTCATAATCCTTCTGGAAATTCAAGATATTATTAATATTCGCGCCACGGAAAGCATAAATACTCTGCGCATCATCTCCAACCACACAAATATTCTGAAATTTATCTGATAAAGCCCTAACAATCAAATACTGAGAGTGATTTGTATCCTGGTACTCATCAACCAGGATATAACGAAAACGGTTTTGGTATTTAGACAATACTTCCGGAAAACGCGTTAGTAACTCATTGGTTTTCAATAATAAATCATCAAAATCCATTGCCCCTGCTTTAAAACAGCGCTCTACATATTGCTGATAAATTTCTCCCAATCTTGGCTTTTTCGCCATAGCATCAGCCTCTTGTAATTCAGGATTATTAAAATATGCTTTTACCGTAATCAGACTATTTTTATAACTCGAAATTCGGCCCAAAACCTGTTTTGGTTTATAGATATCACGATCCAGCTGCATTTCCTTTATAATCGAAGAAATAAGCCGCTGCGAATCCTGAGAATCATAAATCGTAAAGTTAGACGGATATCCCAAATGTTCTGATTCTGAACGAAGAATACGTGCAAAAATCGAGTGAAAAGTTCCCATCCAAAGGTTTTTTGCCTCCGTCGCTCCCACAATATCCGAAATCCTGTGCTTCATTTCACGAGCCGCTTTGTTCGTAAACGTAAGTGACAAAATATTGAAAGCATCAACACCCTGAGCCATCAAATAAGCAATTCTAATTGTTAAAACACGGGTTTTTCCAGATCCTGCACCAGCAATAATAATCATTGGCCCGTCTTTTTGTAAAACGGGTTCTCGTTGTGCTTCGTTCAGCTGGTCAATATATTTACGCATGAAATTTTTCTCCTTTTATGCAAAAATAAGAATTAATGATTGAATAAGCTAGTACCTTTTTTTTAAGACGCTAAGGTTCTGAGGTTCTGAGATTCTGAGTTATTAAAATAAAACTCAGGAACTCAGGAACTCAGAATCTAAGAACCTTAGCATCTTTCACTTAAAAAACACATCATAAGCAAAACGAATCAAAGTGCCAATTACTACAACCAAAAAGAAAATCCTAATAAAACCATTTCCTTTGTTGATTGCCAATTTAGCACCAATCCAGCCGCCAAGTCCGTTACTAATTGCCATCGGAATTGCAATTGACCAAATGATTTTCCCCTTTATCATAAACAAACAAATCGAACCAAAGTTTGTCGCCAGATTAACCATTTTAGCATTTGCCGAAGCGTGTAAAAAATCAAAACCTAAAAGTGCGATAAAAGCAACGACAAAAAAACTTCCGGTTCCGGGACCGATAAATCCATCATAAAAGCCAACAATTATACTAATTACAACCGCATAAATTATTCGTGTCGTCGAAGAATGATCTTTTTCAACATGCTGACCAAAATTTTTCTTTGCATAGGTATAAATAAACAATAAAGACAAAACGACAAGCAAAAGTGGCTTCATAAAATCATTGCTGACCATCGTTAATATCGTCGAACCCAAAAATGCCGACGGAACCGCCAAACACATCATAATCAATAATAACTTCCACTCAATAACTACTTTTTTCAAATATTGAAAAGCGGCAAAAGCGGTTCCGGTAAAAGCGGGTAATTTTAAAGTTCCAATAACTGTTGAAACCGGTAAATTAGGCAATAAAATTAAACCCATTGGAGTTTGTATTAATCCGCCGCCGCCTACAATTGCATCAATAAATCCTGCAGCAAAAGCCGCTAAACAAAGTAAAATTATGATGTATGATTCCATTTATATTGGGTTTCAGTCGGTTTAAAGAATTGTGCACAAAAGTAGGCTTCCATTTCATTTATTACAATAAAAATAATGTTGTTTTCTCATCAAAAAGTATATTTTTGTTGAAAAATTATTCAAATGGATTTTACAAGAATTATAGAATTAGCCAGTTATACTTTACCAGCCATTGTTACCGGATTTGTGGCTTACAGTTTTTTTGAATTACACATTAAAAACAACGATAAAAAACGTGCTTTTTTATTAAACAGAGAATATCAAAAACAATCTTTGCCAATACGTTTACAGGCTTATGAGCGTATGACTTTATATTTGGAACGTATTAATTTGACAAAATTATTGATTAGAATCGCGCCAATTTCAAATCAAAAACACGATTATGAAAACTTTGTAATCGATCAGATCGAACAGGAATTTGAGCACAATTTAACGCAGCAAATTTACATGTCTGATGAATGCTGGACAATTATTACAACAGCCAAAAACTCAACAATACAAATTATTCGTAAAGCTGCCATGAGCGAGCGTGTAGACAGCGCAGATAAATTACGCGAAGTAATTTTAAATGATTTATTAGAAAAACAATCTCCTAGTAATGCTGCTTTGGGATATATTAAAAATGAAGTTTCAGAGCTTTGGTAAGAATTAATTTTAGAATTCAGATTTTAGATTTTAGATTAACGTTACAGCAATCTAAAATCTAAAATCAAATAATCTAAAATTTCCTGTTATCACTCATAACCTCAGACTTATTCTGAGCATATTCGTACCCTTGTTCCCACCATAATTTCATTACTTCCTTATTAAAAATAAGCGCATTATCAGTGAGTTTTGTTGGTGTGTAATATAAGTTAAGTTTCACATTCTTATTGTTTGCCATAAGTTTTCCTATAGCAATATCGTGTTTTTCAACCTGATCTAAGGCAATTCTAAACAAATCAATCATTAGCGAAAACGGGTTTTTACCAATAACCATTTTATCCATATTCACTTCGGTTTCCAGAATAATTACATCAATTTCTGTTGCTCCGCGGTTAATCGCTTCACGAATTGGCACCAAACTAGAAAATCCGCCATCGCCGTATTCGTAGTTATTTTTTTCTACCAAACTCATAAACGGAACATAATTACTCGAAATCCACGACCAGTCACAAAATTCTTCATACGTACAATCTTTTATAGATTTGTATTCTGATTCGTTTTTGGTAAAATTGGTTACGGTAATTATAACGTCATTATTGAGTTTTTTTAGTTTATTGAAATCAGAAAGACTAAAATTATTCTGAATGTATTTCTTCAATCCTTTACTTTCGCCAAAAGTTCTTTTTCCTTTAAAAAACTGACGTAAAACATTGAAGTGATTTATGGTTACAATATCAACTCCATCTTTATTTTTTACCACAAATGGGCAAATATTGAAAATACTCGACATGGTAACATTGGTGTAAACCGAATGAATTTTTTTGATATGTCCTAAAGCTAAATGCGGAATAAGCAAACTTCCGGTTGAAGTTCCTAAAAATAAGTCGTATTCGTAATTTTTCTCTTCTATTAAATATTGTGCAACACCGCCGGCAAATGCGCCTTTACTGCCACCACCGGAAATAACCAATGCTCTCATAAAATATTGTAGGTTTTGTTTTTGGCGTTCTATTCTTTCAACAAACGATTCAATTGAAATTGTTCATCGGGGCTCAAATTAGGTAAAATTCTATCAAACGAAGCACGCATTTCAGGATTTTTTAATAAAAATCGAATTGTTTCTCTTCCAAATTTTGAAAATTGCCACATATGATGTGTTGTCGAACTAACTAAATTACTGAGAACCTGATCGTTAATTATCTTAAAAGCAATCAATTTTTCAAGAGCATTTTGTCGTGTTGCAGCTTCGTATTTTGTTGATGAAAACGAAATTAATTCTGCAATTAAACCTTCAGAATTAGTACTGTAATCCGGTGTTGATAATGCCAGCGAAAGCCACATCGTACGCAAATTATAGTCATTAAAACCGATCCAGTTTTTAGATTTATCCAAATATTCAGTGCGATGATTTGGGAAGTTTTTCCATAACCAATACAATGCAATTTCCTGCGTTTGATAGGATTTATCGTCAAGCAAAGTTTCATATGCTGTTCTGAAATCTTCCGGAATTTTGGTCAAACTACCTGCAACAGCCTGACGAATTTGTACATTATTAGTTTGCAAAGCCAAAAGTAAAAGTTCTTTCTTTGCTTCAAATTTTTCGTTTTCTAATTGATCAACAATAGCTTCTTTTACAGCATAATAAACATCAGATTTTAAGGTGTTTCTTAGAAAATCCAGTTTATCTGCAATTGGTGTTTTTTTCAGTTTATCAACTTCTAAACGAATTTGAATTGATTTATTTTTACTCAACAAAGCATTTGCTGCAGCTGTATCAAAAACTGTTGATTCTAACCACGTTTTTTGAAATTGAGCAACATCAAAATTGGATACTTTTTTTATTTCGTCGAGAAAATTCTGCGTATTGACATTTTGAAAAGCATACTTTTTTAAATAACTTTTTATAGCTTTTTTGAACGCTTTGTCACCAATTGATTCATGTAAAACGAACAATGCCCAGGCTCCTTTTTCATAAAAAGTAAGCGAGCTTGCTTTGGCATTTAAAACGGGAATTGTATCGGTTCTTGAGGCGAATTTTATTTGTTGAGCGGTATCATATAATTTCGAATAAAAATAATCATCGCCATAAATTTCCCTTTCTGCTAATGCCGCATAATAGGTTGCAAAACCTTCCTGGAGCCAGTGATGCGTGCTGCTTTCGGCGGTTATTAAATCTCCAAACCAATGATGTGCCAGTTCATGCGCATCAACATTGGTATAATTTCGATCTTCAAAACCTATCGAATCAACAACATAACGTGTTGCAAAAAGTGTCGATGTTGTATTTTCCATTCCCGCATATAAAAAATCGCGAACCGGAATTTCTCTGTAAATTTCCCATGGATAATCAACTCCAATTTCTTTCTCTAAAAAATCAAAAATGCGTTTCGAATAACGATATGTTGGCTCAAAACGATTCGCATCTTTATTTTCTAAATAATATTCTAACGGAATTTTAGATTTTGCCGTGAATTCTTTTTTATCATATTTTCCAATGGCAAGCATCAATAAATAAGAACTCATTGGGTTTTTCATCTGATATTGCCAATGCAATAAATCTCCGGTTGCTGTTTTTTCTTTTAAAGTTCCGTTTGAAACCACCTGATAATTTTTATCATACGTAATTCCCAGATTAAAAACCAGTTTTTCATTCACATCATCAAAACTCGGAAACCAATTACTGGTGTATCTTCCCTGCCCTTGCGTCCAGATTTGCACGTCGGTGTTTTCAATAGCTACAAAATACAAAGCTTGTTTTGGCTTTACAACATAATCAAAAGTTAGATGATTTTGCCCTTTCTGGAAATTGAAAATAATTTGCAATTCCTTGCCTGTATTTACAAAAACTACCTCTTTTTGATTGATTTCGACCTTTGAAAATTCCATGTTTTTGGCATCTAATTTAATCGTGTCAATGGGCTGTAAAACATCAAATTGATAATCGACAGATCCTGTAACCGTTTTTTCTTTGGCGTATAATTTCAATTGTCCGTTTACCGATTTAAAATCGACAAATTGGGTTTGTTGAGCAAAAATGAATGTGGTAAATAATAAGAGAATGTATTTCATTTAAAATAGATTAGCGGCAAAGTTCAAAGTTACAAAGGTTTCATTAACAAATCGAATGAAATTTGTATGTTTACGATAGAAAATTACAATATCGTGTCAACACCAAAAAAAGCCATATTCAATTGGAGCAGCGGAAAAGATTCTGCTCTTACATTATACAAAATCTTAAAAAATTCCGAATATAAAATCGAATATCTTCTAACAAGCGTCAACCAGCAATTTCAGAGAATTTCGATGCATGGCGTTCGTGTTGAATTATTGGAATCGCAGGCAAAAAGTATCGTCATACCTTTAAAAATCATACAGATTCCGGAAATGCCAACAATGGAAATCTATGATGCTATAATGGCTGAAACGTTAACAGAATTGAAAAATGAAGGTATTACACATTCTGTTTTTGGGGATATTTTTCTGGAAGATTTGCGAAAATATCGCGAAGATCAATTGGCAAAAATAGGTTTTGAAGGCGTTTTTCCAATCTGGAAAATTCCGACTCATGATTTAATTCAGGAATTTATTGCCTTAGGATTTAAAACGATTGTGGTTTGTGTTAATGAGAGATATCTCGATAAAAGTTTTGTTGGGCGAATTATCGATCAGGACTTCATTAATGATTTGCCCGAAAATGTAGATGTTTGCGGAGAAAATGGCGAGTTTCATACGTTTACATTTGATGGTCCTATTTTTTCAGAACCAATCCTTTTTGAAATTGGGGAAATTGTGTATCGCAAATACGAAGAACCTAAAAATGAAAACACATCAAATACCGCTTGCGATTCTACCACAAATGATCCTTTTGATTTTGGATTTTGGTATTGTGATTTGAAATGTGTTAATTAGATAATTTTAGAATGCTCTTTAATAATTATCTAATTGACTCATTTTCTAATTTTCAGCATACATCGCAAGCAAATTCGTAACCGTATTCCAGTTTCGCATTGTTACTAAAACGTTCAGTTTTTTCTCGATATATTTGCCTTCCAATCTGGTTTTTCCGGCGCCAACATCATATTTAATAAAAATTCTGTTTCCGTCAATACTTGCTTCGTCTGGCTTAAACTGACTGATTTTCAAATCATTTATATTTTCTTTTTTCAATAATGTCGAAACAAATGCTACGTATAGTTTTTTGGTATCGATATCTTTTTCCTTGAAATATGGGTTGTTTTTAAAACACAATTCTAAATCTTCTTTCGTAATTACAATCACAGGAACTTCATGTCCGAAAACCTTAAAAATTTCCTGTTTGATCATGAAACCCACTTTTGAAGCGCTTTCTTCGTCAGTATCAACAAAAACATTTCCGGATTGCAGATAAGTCTTCACATTTTGAAAACCAATATTTTCCAACATTGCTTTCAAAGCGTCCATTTTCATCATATTATGACCAGAAACGTTGATGCCGCGTAAAAGTGCTAAATGTGTTGTCATTTGTAAAATTTTATTCTTCAAAGATATTATTTTCTACACTTTAAACCCGCTCATTTTCAAAATTCCCAATTAAAATCTATCTTCGCTTTCCTAAAGAGAAAAGAATATAGAAAATAGAGCACAGACTTTTGTCTATATTTTCTATACTCTATTTTCTATATTCTATTTTATAAAGTCTAAGTCTAAAGATCTAAAATCTAAGAAGTCTAAAAAAATGTCTAATAATCTTCTTGAAACCCCAATTGAATACCTAAAAGGCGTTGGTCCCAGTCGCGGCCAGTTGCTTCGTAAGGAATTGGGAATTCATAAATACGGAGATTTGATTAATTTTTTTCCGAATCGGTATATTGACAGAACCCGATATTATAAGATCAATGAATTGCAGAATACTGGTGCTGAAGTTCAGATTATTGGTAAAATTATCAACATAAAAACGGTTGAATTTGCTAAGAATAAAAAACGTCTTGTTGCTACTTTTGTGGATGATACGGGGCAAATTGACCTAAACTGGTTTCAGGGACATAAATGGGTTCGCGAAAGTTTGAAACTGAATGAAGTTTGTGTGATTTTTGGAAAATGTTCTCTTTACGGAAGTCAGTTTAGTATGGCGCATCCGGAAATTGAATTATTGAGTGAACACGAAAAAAGTTTACGATCTGCCATGCAGCCGGTTTATCCTTCTACAGAAACGTTAACGAATCGCGGTATTTCGAATAGAACGATTAATAAATTAATGCAGCAATTGTTTATTGAAACTCAAGCGTTGTTTTCTGAAACTTTCCCTGCTTATTTAATGGAGGAATTAAAGTTAATTTCAAAAAAAGCTGCTTTATTTAATATTCATTTTCCAAAAAGTACTGATGCTTTGGCGAAAGCCCAATTCCGATTAAAGTTTGAAGAATTGTTCTTTATTCAATTGCAATTAATTACGAAAAATCTAATCAGAAAACATAAAATAAAAGGACATCCGTTTACAAAAGTGGGTGAGTTTTTTAATGAATTCTATCAAAATCATTTGCCTTTTGAACTTACAAATGCGCAAAAAAGAGTGATTAAAGAAATCCGTTCTGATATGGGAAGTAATGCCCAAATGAACCGATTATTGCAGGGTGATGTAGGTTCAGGAAAAACAATTGTCGCTTTTATGAGCATGCTTTTGGCGCTCGATAATGGTTTTCAGGCTTGTTTAATGGCGCCAACCGAAATTTTGGCTAATCAGCATTTTATTGGTTTATCAGAATTGGCTAAAACATTAAATATCAACATAAAAATATTAACAGGTTCTACTAAAACTGCGGCTCGAAAAATCATTCACGAAGAGCTTGAAAACGGATCTTTACATATCTTGATAGGAACGCATGCTTTGCTTGAAGATAAAGTAAAGTTTCTGAATTTAGGTTTGGCTGTAATTGATGAACAACACCGTTTTGGTGTGGAACAGCGTTCTAAATTGTGGAAGAAAAACGAAATTCCGCCACACGTTTTGGTTATGACGGCAACGCCAATTCCGCGAACTCTGGCAATGAGTTTATACGGCGATTTGGATATTTCTGTGATTGATGAATTGCCTCCGGGCAGAAAACCTATTCAAACCGTGCATCGTTTTGACAGTAATCGTTTGAAAGTCTGGAAGTTTCTGAGAGATGAAATTGCTCTTGGAAGACAAATTTATATTGTTTATCCGCTAATTCAGGAATCTGAAAAAATGGATTTTAAAGATTTAATGGACGGTTACGAAAGTATTTCGCGCGATTTTCCGTTACCGCAATATTCGATTTCTATTTTGCACGGAAAAATGAAACCTGCTGATAAAGATGCCGAAATGAAACGCTTTTCTGAAGGAAAAACCAATATTATGGTGGCTACAACCGTGATTGAAGTAGGCGTAAATGTGCCAAATGCGAGTGTTATGATTATCGAAAGTGCGGAACGTTTTGGTTTATCGCAACTGCACCAATTACGCGGACGTGTTGGTCGTGGCGCTGAGCAGAGTTATTGTATTTTAATGACGAGCCATAAATTAAGTGCGGACAGTAAAACGAGAATGGAAACGATGGTTCAGACTAACGATGGTTTTGAAATTGCCGAAGTTGACTTAAAACTTCGTGGTCCCGGCGATTTAATGGGAACGCAGCAAAGTGGCGTTCTAAACCTGCAAATCGCAGACATTGTTCGCGATCGTGATATTTTGGCTTTAGCCAGAAATTATGCTTTAATGGTTTTAAAAAATGATGCTCCTTTACAAAAACCGGAACACGCGACTTTAAAAGCGGTTTTCATCGAATTAACGAAGAAAAAGAATATTTGGAATTATATTAGTTAGGTTCAAAGGGACAAAGGTTCAAAGGTACAAAGGTTCATAGGGACTGAGGTTCAGAGGGATAAAGGTTTATATGGACAAAGGTTGGATTTTTATTTTTTTTAAGCTTTAATTTCAGGTTTCAGGTTAAAACTTTTTCGTTTTTAACCTTTGCAACTTTGAACCTCTGAAACTTTGCACCTTTGAACCTAAAGAAAAAAAATAACTTCACTGTATCAATATCCAATTACCATTACGGTAAGGTTGATTTAAATTTGTTGGGGAGCAAATTTTAAGTTGAATATTTTATCGATACAATGAAGCATATGTGTTAGATGTTAAATATTGGATGTGAAATGTTAGATGTTAAATGTTAGATGTTTTCCACTTAACTTCTAACATTTAACTTTTAACTTTTTACCTTTTACTTTTTACATTTAACTTTTTACATTTAACTTTTTACTTTTTACCAGTATTCTTTTTTTCGAAAAAACCATTAAAAAAACCTTTACTTACTTTATTTTTATCGTCTTTGCCTGTTGCAACCAAATGATCTACATATTCCATGTACGTTTTCTTTCGTTCTTCTAAAAAGCCAATCAAATAATTTTCAGAGGCTTCAATTCCGCTTACTTCTTCAATGTGTATTAGTTTTTTATACAATGGTTCTATAAACTTTACGATAATTTCTTCGGGCACTGATTTTCGGGTTCCAAAAAATCCAACAATTTCTCCATCGCCATCGGCTATTATTTTAAAATCGGTAATTACCCAATAATATCTGCCTGTTTTAGACATATTTTTTATAATCGCATGAATATTTTTGTTTGATTTGATACTATCCCATAAAAATTTAAAAATCACTTTTGGCATATCGGGATGACGTATAACGTTGTGCGGCTGTCCGATCAGCTCAAATTCATCATAACCAGAAACATCAATAAAAGCTTCGTTGGCATATAAAATGGTTCCTTTTGTATCTGTTTTACTGAGTAACACCTTTGTTTTGTTCCAATCAACTTCTCTGTCAGATGGGGTTGGGCGAGTAATTCTGGTATCCATAATCTTGTGTTTTAATTAATAGTAATTACGTTTGTACGTATAAGTGGTGTTCTTTAAAGTTTTTTAATTAAGTTCTTCTTCTAAAATCTTCAATAAGTCTTTGATTTTCTTAAAAACATTTTCCAGTTCATCTTCTAACCAATCAGGCAAAGTATTATCATTTACTTGTTTTAAATGCTGAATATCGTTGGCAATCTGAATGATTTTTTTATACTGAAAATCTAAATTTTTTACATTTGGATTGTCCTTGTTTTCATCAAAAATTTTGGCAACCTCTTTACCGAATTCGGTTTCAGATCCCGCTTTTTCAAATGAATGTGAAGAAGCATCATTTTTCAAAAAAACATCAAATGATTTTTTTAAGTTCATCAGCATTCTGTTTGCTGATTCAAAATCGTGTTTGGACATAAAATAAGATTAAGTTAAAAATTGATTTGAGAAAACGAAGTGGCAAAATATAAAATTCTAACCTCTGCCATTTGTAGATTTTACGTGAATATCGTTCACTAAATCGTCAATTTTTTTAGCACTTTCTCTCATCATTTCCAGATAATTAAGCAATTGATCATTATCAGTATGTCCTTTTGAAACATCAATTAATTTTAAGACAGAACTTACCGGTAATTTTAAATCTAAAGTTGTTCTGTGTACGAAATCATTATATTCTTTGGTTGCAGTTAAGGAACTGTATTTTGCCGAAGCCAATTTGATGTTTTCCAATTCGTATTCGTCAGATATTTTAGAAATGTGATTCTGGCTGTGTTCTTTAAAATAATAAGCCCAATACCCGTTCATGAAAAATACCACAGCAGCCAATACTACATGAATAATCAAAGTTTCCATGTCAAAATTTACCTGCGAAAAATAAACCTGCAATCCTCTTGGATCCTGATAAACAAAATTCTGCATATAAGCCAAACCAGCGTGATGCAGGACTACCAAAAGCGTAAGCGGAATTTGCAGTTTCCAGTTTTGATAAATAATCAAAATCGTACTGGCAATAAATACTGTAAAATGCATCTCAAACATACCATGCATCTGATAGATATACTGCGCCATAAAAATTGCTAAAACTACGGATAAAACATACTGGTAAAAATTTGATTTTTTGAGTAAAAGTTTTGCCGAATAATACATTAAAAGATTCAAGGTACCCACTCCTACTCCAATTTCGAATGTATCGTATTTGAAAGCAAGACCAATTCCCAGAAAGAAATAGGCTGCAAGAACGTAATTGATAATCGTGTCTGATTTTTGCGTCATTGTCGACATAAAACTGTGCAAATAATCCTGTTCGTTTAAACTGGCTTTTGTTTTCATAATTGTAGTAATTTAGGTTAAGATTAGATTTATTTAGTACATTTTGGTAATGAGCATCCGTAAGCTCTCAGAGCTAAAGCATCAAATGATGGAGATTTGGTTTGCTGCAGCAATGAATCTATTGCCATTTGGGCATAATTACTGTCGGCATTGGTGCAATATCTTGTTTTATTGTAGTTTCCGCGATAATATAACCTGTGAGAACCATCCATAATGACAGCTTGCGGCGTAGAAAAAACACCACATTTTACGGCCATACTTTCATCAAAATAGACAGGAATATCGGCATTAAACTTTTTCTGGATCTCTGCTATTGTAAAATCTTTGTGTTTGTTTAATACCACAATTTTAAAATTAATTTGGTCACCGTATTTTTTAATGAGTGCGCTTACGTGAGGTATATTAAAGCGCGAACACGGACAATCCGGATTAAAAAAATGAATAAAAACCGGTTTGTTGTTTGTGATCCAGCATTTTCCTAAATTAATTGTAGAACCCATTGCAACTGCATGGTAATTTTTAGGAACCGGCGTAGGTAAGGTATACTTTAATTCGTTTTGCCAAAACAAAAATGAAATGGCACAAAACAGTAATGTGATCCATAAACTAACGAGTATTTTTTTCCTCATAAATCAGGTAGTTTTAATTTAAAAAATAGAACGAATTATAAACACTTGTTAATTATTTAGTTTTAAAAAGGTATGTTTTTAACTTAAAATAAAATAAAAAACCTACATACTTTAACACTTAACATCCGAAAACATTAATATTCTCACAAAAAAACTACCATTTTGTTTAAGCTTACCAATGTTACAAATAAAAACGATTAAATGCAAAAAAAATCAGACAAAAAGCAAAAAAAATAATTATCCTAAAATTATTTCTGTCTGATAAATCTTTAAAATAAAACCAATTATCTGATATTTAATACTTTACAAGTTGTATCTTTTGAAATTATTAGTTTTAGCTTAAAAAAATCATTTTCATTTTAAACCATTTCAAAAAATCATTGTCTAAAGACAAAAGTTTTGCAGAAATAACCATTCAAACAGCTGTTTAAATTTATTGTGATTCATGTGTTAAATAAACGCTAACACCTTTCGATTTCGATACAAAAAGTTAAATTTGCGAGCTACTAAAAACACCAAAAAAATATCTTTACCTCAATTTTATGAAAGTAAAAAACCTTATTTACGCCCTTATAATTATAGTACTCGGAGGGTTTATCACTTACAGAGTGATTTCTAACAAAAGTAAAAACGACGAATCTAAAAAATCCGGCGACAAAGACAAGCCTACAACTGTAACGGGAATTGTTGTTAAAACTTCGACTTTTGATAATAATTTGTCATTATCAGGATCTATTGAAGCCAATGAACAAATAGAAATTCATAGTGAAGTTTCGGGAATTGTTGAAGGTATTTACTTTAATGAAGGTACTTATGTAAATAAAGGTCAGGTACTTTTTAAAGTAAATGATGTTGAATTAAAAGCGCAGTTAAGACAAGCCCAGACAAAAGAAGGTTTAGCGGGCGAAAATGAAAGACGAGCGAAGTTATTACTACAAAAAGAAGCAATTAGTCAGGAAGAATTTGATGTTGCAAATGCAGATTATGCTTCGATGAAAGCCCAGACTCAATTAATAAGAGCCCAAATTGCCAAAACATCTGTTAAAGCTCCTTTTTCAGGAAAAGTTGGTTTGCGTTCTATTTCACCGGGAACTTATATTACACCAGCTGTTTTGGTGGCAAAATTAGTGAATACCGGAAAATTAAAAATTACATTTTCGATTCCTGAAAAATATGCTTCACAAGTAAAAAATGGTTCAACGATTGATTTTTCTGTTTCAGGATCTGATAAAGTATATACTGCAAAAATTTACGCCATAGAGCCGGAAGTTGAAGTGGCAACCCGTACATTAAAAATACGTTCTATTGCGGATAATATTGACGGAAAACTTTTTCCGGGAACTTTTGCTGATGTAAAATTGCCTTTAAATATTATAAAAGATGCCATTGTAGTTCCTACAGAAGCTATTGTACCAGTACAAGACGGTAAAAAAGTATACATCGCCAATATGGGCAAAGCCAAAGAAGTTATGGTAGATGCAACCACCAGAACAGATGCTTCTATTTTAATTTTATCAGGATTAAAAGCCGGAGATACTTTGATTACAAGTGGCGTAATGTCATTAAAAAATGAAGCCCCGATAAAAGTTAAAGTGAAATAGTCCTAAAGTGAAATATTCCTAAAGCGGAAAGTCTTAAAGCCAAAAGTCATAAGGCTTGAACATAGATATTAGAAATCAACAATCTAAAATCAACAATCTAAAATCTAAAATCTCACATGAGTTTATCAACCACAAGTATAAGAAGACCCGTTTTAACCATTGTACTGAATCTTTTAATTATTTTATTCGGTTTCATTGGTTATACTTTTTTGGGTGTTCGTGAATTTCCTTCTATTGATCCGGCACAGGTTTCTATCAGAACCAATTATACCGGAGCCAATTCTGATATTATTGAATCGCAAATTACGGAACCTCTTGAGAAAGCTGTAAATGCAATTGACGGAATTCGAAATATTACATCGTCAAGTAATCAGGGAAGCAGTAATATTACCATCGAATTTAACTTAGACAAAAATCTTGAAGAAGCTGCGAATGATGTTCGTGACAAAGTTTCGCAAGCCGTTCGAAGTTTGCCACAGGATATTGATGCGCCGCCGGTAGTTTCTAAGGCAGATGCCGATAGTGAATCTATTATTTCGATGACTGTTCAAAGTGATACCAGAAGCTCTCTAGAATTAAGCGATTATGCCGAAAATGTTATTTCGCAGCGTTTAGAAACAATTCCCGGAGTTAGCGGTGTACAAATTTGGGGACAAAAACGGTACGCAATGCGTTTATGGATCGATCCTGTAAAATTAACGGCTTACGGCTGTACAGTTGCAGAAGTTCGTGACGCCTTAAATGCACAAAATGTCGAATTACCTTCTGGAAAACTAACGGGAAATAACACGGAATTAACCGTAAAAACAATCGGAAATTTATCTAAACCGGAAGAATTTAATAATATTATTATTCGTACTGATGGCGATAAAATTGTTCGTTTAAGTGATGTTGGCGGTGCTGAATTAGGACCTGAAAATATCGAAACTTCCTTAACATCTTCTGGGCTTCCAATGATTGGATTGGCGATTGTACCAATGCCGGGCGCCAATTATCTTGATATTTCGAAAGAGTTTTATAAAAAATATGATGCTCTAAAGAAGGATCTTCCAAAGGATATTAAACTAAATATTGCACTTGATAATACGCTTTTCGTAAAAAAATCAGTACTTGAAGTTGCCGAAACTTTAGGTATTTCGATTATTTTGGTAATCATTATTATCTATTTATTTTTTAGAGACTGGGCAATTGCCTTCAGACCTTTAATTGATATTCCGGTTTCGTTAATTGCTACGTTTTTTATCATGTGGCTTTTTGGATTCTCTATCAATGTATTAACCCTTTTAGCTATTGTTTTAGCAACCGGTCTGGTGGTTGATGACGGAATTGTGGTTACCGAAAATATCTTCAAGAAAGTCGAAGAAGGAATGTCGCCAATTGAAGCGGCGATAAAAGGTTCAAATGAGATTTTTTATGCCGTAATTTCAATTTCGGTAACATTAGCCGCAGTATTTTTACCTGTAATTTTCTTAGAAGGTTTCGTTGGTCGACTCTTTCGGGAATTTGGGGTTGTAATTGGAGCCGCGGTTCTAATTTCTGCCTTTGTATCGCTGACATTAACGCCAATGCTGAATGCGTATTTAATGAAAGGCGGCGAGCAAAAAAAATCAAAATTCTACGTTAAAACAGAGCCTTTTTTCGAAAAGCTAAATAGCGGATATGCCGAATCTTTAGGTCGCTTTATGGAGAAAAAATGGATTAGTTTCCCCATATTAATTGTTTGTTTTGGATTGATTTATTTATTTTTTACCATACTTCCCAAAGAAACTGCTCCTTATGATGACCGTAGTTCTGTAACCATGCGTATGACAACTCCAGAAGGTTCATCTTACGATTATACCAACCGTTTTATGCAGGAAATGTCAAAATTGGTTGAAGATTCAATTCCGGAGAAAAAAGTAAGTTTGGTCATTACCGCCGGAGGTTCCGGAGGTTCTGCAACAAATTCAGGTTTCATCAGGCTTTCGTTGAAGGAACCGGATGAAAGAACGAGATCTCAAAAAGATATTGCTGATAAATTAACGAAATGGACTAAAAAATATCCGGATGCTAAAACATCTGTAATTCAACAGCCTACAATTGCCGTAAACCGACGTGGAGGTTTACCAATTCAGTATATTATTCAGGCTCCGACTTTTGAAAAACTAAGAGAAAAAATTCCGGTTTTCATGGATGAAGTCGGGAAAAGTGATGTATTCTCGACAACAGATGTAAATCTGAAATTTAATAAACCGGAGATTAATGTAAGTATTGATCGCGCAAAAGCAGAAAGTTTAGGAATTTCGATTATGGATATTGCGCAAACGCTGCAACTTTCTTTGAGCGGACAGCGTTTTGGCTATTTCATAAAAAACGGAAAACAATATCAGGTTATTGGACAATTTGACCAAAAAGACCGTTCGAAACCTTTGGATTTAACTTCGATGTTTGTAAAAAACAAAAACGGAGAATTAATTCAAATGGACAACGTGGTTAAAGTCGAAGAACAAAGTAATCCGCCGCAATTGTATCACAATAATAGATATATGTCGGCAACCGTTTCTGCAGGTTTAGCACCGGGAAAAAGTATCAGCGACGGTATTGAAGAAATGGACCGAATTAAAGCGAAAGTTTTAGACCAGAGTTTTACAACGGATTTAAGTGGAGAATCGCGAGATTTTGTCGAAAGCAGCTCGAATACTTCTTTTGCTTTTGGATTGGCTTTATTATTAATATTTTTGATTCTTGCCGCTCAGTTTGAGAGTTTTATAGATCCGTTTATTATTATTTTAACGGTGCCAATGGCGGTTGCGGGAGCTTTATTCTCCTTATGGTTATTCAATCAAACCTGGAATATTTTTAGCCAGATTGGTACGGTAATGCTTATTGGTTTGGTAACCAAAAATGGTATTTTGATTGTCGAATTTGCGAATCAGTTACGAGAACAGGGAAAACCAAAACTAGAAGCCATTTTAGAAGCTTCAGAAGCACGTTTGCGCCCTATTTTAATGACGAGTTTAGCCATTGCATTAGGCGCTTTGCCAATTGCAATGTCGCTTGGAGCAGCTTCTACAAGTAGAATTGGAATGGGAGTTGTAATTGTTGGAGGAACTATTTTCTCTTTGGCATTAACCCTTTTTGTAATTCCTGCTATTTATTTGATGTGGTCTAAAGCCAGAAAACATTATCCGGAATTTGATCATATTGACGAATACGAAAGAGAAAGTAAATAAATAATATTAGCCATGAATTCACGAATTTTATTAAATTAATTCGTGAATTCATGGCAAAAGAAAACCAATATGAATACTAAAATTTTATTCAATACGCTGCTATTATTCTTGTTTTGCATCATAAAAGTGAATGCACAGGAAGTTCTGACTATTGAAGATGCTATGAAAATAGCTTTGGAAAATAACTTTGAAATTAAAATTGCAAAAAACAACACAAAAATAAACGAAACCAATGTAACTATTGGAAACGCCGGAATGCTGCCTGTTGCTACAGCTTCGGTTACAGATAACAGAAGTATTCAAAATACATCGCAAACCCGTCAGGATGGCACATCTACATCTCTTGACAATGCTAAAAACAATAGTTTAAATTATGGTGTAAGTTTAGGATGGACTGTTTTTGACGGTATGAAAATGTTTGCCAGATTAGATCAGTTAAAAGAGCTTCAAAAACTGGGCGATTCTCAGCTTAAACAAACTATTTTGGTAAAAATTGGTCAGGTAAATTCTTCTTATTATGATTTGGTGCAGCAACAACAGCAATTAGCCGCTTTAGATACTACAATTGTAATTTCTAAACAAAGATTAGAATTGGCACAAAATCGTTTCAGTATCGGGAAAGCTTCAAAATTGGAGGTTTTAAATGCTCAGGTAGATTTAAATTCTGATCAGGTTGCGTTATTAAGACAAAAGGAATCGTATGCAAATGCCAAAATTTTATTGAATCAATATTTAGCCCGTGATCCTAAAATTGACTTTAAGGTAAGTGATAAAGTAACGGTTGACAATACTTTGGTTCTGGCTAATTTAATGGATTTGGCACAAAAGCAAAATCCGGCTTTAGAATCGCAGGTTATTAATAAACGTATTGCCGAGTTACAACTCAAACAAGTAAAAGCAGATCGTTATCCTGTGGTAAACTTAACTTCGGGATATAATTTTGCCGACAGTCAATCGAGTCTGGGCTTTACAACTCAGTCATCTGCAAGAGGTTTAAATTATGGTTTTAATGCAACGCTGAATATCTTTGACGGTTTTAATCAGCATCGAAATGAAAAAGTTGCCAAATTGCAAATCGAGAATACTCAAATTGCAATCGAACAGCAAAATATGATTTTGAACACGCAATTAAGTACCGCTTTTCAAACGTATTTAACCAACCTTGAATTAATTGGTCTTGAAGAAGATAACGAAGCAATTGCCAAACAAAATCTTCAAATTACGTTGGATAAATTTAGAATTGGAACTATTACAACACTTGATTTTAGAACGGCACAGCTTAATTATGTAAATGCAAAAGTGCGTTACAGCAATGCGCAATATGAAGCAAAATTATCTGAAATTGCGTTAAAAGAATTGGCGGGAAATATTAATTTTTAACTCGTTGTCTATAATTATTTTAACACATAGAAACATAGATTTGTATCACTGCAAAAAAGGCATTTCACTTATTTAAATGCATCCCGATGCTTCGGGACTATGTTTAAATGATGTATCATTTATTTTAATCTTCTTTAAGAAAAGAAAAAGTCTATGTTTCTATGTGTTAAATAAAATTTTCAAGAATTGCACACAAAGCTTAATTTTTAAATTAAATTTGTTTACAAAAACAAATTTTAATGATCTCATATAATACCAAAGACTGGTTTACTTTTATATTCCATTTTCATAAATCTGATACCGTTAGAAAATTATTTCCAATCATGATTGCGATTGGAATTTATGCTGCAATAGTTGGTTATCTGGAGGTTGAATATTTTAAATTTAGTAAAAACGATTATATACACAACATTCCTATTATGCACGGAATGCTTGGTTTTGTGATTTCATTATTGCTTGTTTTCCGTACCAATACAGCCTATGATCGTTGGTGGGAAGGCCGTAAATTATGGGGCGGTCTTGTAAACAGCAGCCGTAACCTTGCCATCAAACTATCGGCAATGCTGAAAGATGAAAACGACCGAAAGTTTTTTAGAAAATTTATTCCAACATACGCTTCTATTTTACACAGACATCTTAAAGATACAGATACCGGAAAACAGCTTTTTGAAGACGTTGATTTAGAAATTGATCATTATAAACACAAACCGAATCAGGTAAAAAGAATGATGTTTCATAAAATCAATGATTTGTATGATGCCAAAAAAATTACCGGAGATCAGTTAATTATTCTAAACGAAGAATTACAGTCTTTTACCGATATTTGCGGCGCTTGCGAAAGAATTAAAAACACACCTATTCCCTACTCGTACAGCGCTTTCATAAAAAAATTCATTTTCTTTTATACGATGACTTTACCATTTGGATATTCGATTAGCTTAGGATATTATGTGGCGCCTGTTGTGGTTTTTATCTTTTATGTTTTAGCCAGTTTAGAGCTTATTGCCGAGGAAATTGAAGATCCTTTTGGCGATGATGAAAATGATTTGCCAACAAAAAAGATTGCCGAAAACATCAAAAAACATGTTGAAGAACTGATTTAATAGGCGTTAAATCCTATAAAGCTTCTATTTTGATTAAATTTAAAAAACTCTTAAATTTAATTACAATGAGCAAACAACATTTTATCAACAATCATCCTGATTTGTCGAATGAAAAATCATTAAAAACACTGGTCGAAAACAGAACCATTTATACACTGAGTCAATGTGAGTTAAATATTTTTGAAACTTACGAATGTTCCCGCTTGGTACCGCTAAAATTCAATGATTTTGTAGTAACAAGTATGCTAAAAGGCAAAAAGATAATGCATCTTTTTGATGATCCCGCGTTTGATTATTTACCCGGTGAAACAGTTATAATTCCATCAAACGTAGAAATGAAAATCGATTTTCCTGAAGCATCAGAAAAAAATCCAACACAATGTCTCGCATTGGCAATTGATAAATCGAAAATAACAAATACTTTAATTTATTTAAACGAAAATTATCCAAAAGAAAATCATAATGAATATTGGAACTTAGATTATCAAAATTACTATTTCTATAATAATGCAGATCTGGCAACAACGATTAACAAACTTCTTAAAGAATGCATGAGTACATCGATTACTAAAGATGCGCTGGCAGATTTGGCTTTAAAAGAACTATTGATTCGGATTATACAAACTCAAAATTTAAAATCTCTTGATAACGGAACGCTTATTCAGCCTAACAATTTGATTTTTGAAATGACTGAATTTATCAAACTCAATTTAAAAGGAAATATTAATCTTAAAAGTTTAAGCGAAAAAGCCTGCATGAGTACCGTATCATTTTATCGATTTTTTAAACGGGAATTAGGCATGAGTCCGATTGAATATATTTTGAAAGAAAAAATAAAACATGCCAAAAAATTACTCCAAAATCCTGAATTACAAATTAATGAAATTTGCTATTTATCTGGTTTTGTAGACGCTAATTATTTTACACGGGTGTTTAAAAAGCACGAAGGAATTACTCCAAAGCAATATAAAACGTTGCATGTCAATAATCTAAAAAGGTAAAAGTTTGGGGTTAAAAGTATAAAACTTCTAACCCTTATTTTTAACATGAATATCCTGCCTGATTAGTATATGATTTAGTGCAAATAAAACAGCACCTTCAATAGCTTTATCAAAAAAATCATCATCATGATCTGCTACAGACGGGTCAAATATATTTGGAAATTTTCCATTTACCTGAGGCGTAAACAAAATACTGTTTTCAATATGCCGGATTGCCGAATTTCCCGTGGGAGAACTCATAAATGCAGCTTTAGAAGTTTTTTTATCTGTTTTTGATGAAGACCTAAATTCAAAGTCAAAACCGTTTACAATATTTAAAACTCCCGGAGGAAGAACAGATCCTATTAACTTAATCAAAACTAATATCGACAACGGCATTCTTTCGTCGGCTTTTAAAACAATTGTATTTCCTGCTGCCAATGCCGGTGCAATTTTCCAAACGGCCAATAAAACGGGAAAATTCCACGGAATCACCCTCGTAACAACCTTTAACGGATCGCATAATGTAATAGAAACAATTTGAGAATCCATCGCTTCAATAGCATTTTCTTCTGTACGCATTAAACCTGCAAAATACCTAAAATGATCAATAGCCAGCGGAATATCTGATACTGCTTTTTTACGAACCACTTTACTATTGTCAATACTTTGCAGCAAAGTGATACATTCAAGATTGTCTTCTATTTCTTTAGCAATCTTATTTAATAAAATACTTCGCTCGGCAACAGATGTTTTTTGCCATGAATTAAGCGCTTTATATGCGGCATCTACCGCTATTTCTAAATCTTCATTGTCTGAATAAGCTGCTTTTGTAAGTGCTTTTCCGTCGATTGACGAAATAACATCAAAATATTTTCCTTTAACAGGTGCTTTAGATTTTCCATTTATATAATTATTATATTCCGGTTTAAATTTTGGTTTTTGGCTAATAGTACTCATTCTTAATTATTTTATTTGTGTCAAAACTACGCTTATTCCCGAAAGCAGGATAGCACTTTTCATTCATCTTGTAGCACAAAAGTATCAGATTCATTTTTCTAAACTGCATTTGATGTTTTATTGATTAAACAATTGGTTAAAAAGCAGTAAAATTCTCATTTATAATAACTTAAATCAAAATTAAAAACAACGATAAAAAACCAAATAATTTCTTTCTTACTACAATGTGCAATCCTTATATTTGTATCCTCATACTAGAATAAAAAAGTTAACATGAAAATATCTTACAACTGGTTAAAACAATTTATTAAAACAGACTGGACATCTGAGCAAACTTCAGAATTATTGACAGATTTGGGTCTTGAAGTTGAAGTTGTCGAAAAATACGAATCAGTAAAAGGTGGTTTAGAAGGGGTTGTTGTTGGACATGTATTAACGTGCGAAAAACATCCGGATGCCGACAGATTAAAGGTTACAACTGTAGATATTGGCTTAGAAACGCCTATACAAATTGTTTGCGGAGCTGCTAATGTTGCCGCAGGACAAAAAGTGCCTGTTGCTACTATTGGTACAGTTTTATACGATAAAGACGGAGCTGAATTTACTATAAAAAAAGGAAAAATCCGCGGTCAGGATAGTCACGGAATGATTTGTGCCGAGGATGAATTAGGATTAGGAACAAGCCATGACGGAATTATGGTTTTGGATCAGGAATTGGTTCCCGGAACTCCTGCTGCAGAGGTATTTCAAATTGCAAGTGATGAAGTTTTCGAAATTGGATTAACGCCAAATCGTGCTGACGCCATGAGTCATTTTGGAACTGCGCGTGATTTAAGAGCAGGAATGCTGCAACGCGGTGTAAACGTAGAATTGATTACGCCATCTGTAAGCAATTTTAGAGTTGACATGCGTACTTTAAAAATTGATGTAAGTGTCGAAGATCCTCATTTAGCACCAAGATATTGCGGTGTAACGATTTCTGGAATTTCTGTTGGACCTTCTCCGGCATGGTTACAAGATCGTTTAAAATCTATTGGATTAACTCCAAAAAATAATATTGTCGATGTTACTAATTATGTTTTACACGAATTAGGACAGCCATTACACGCTTTTGATGCTGCAAAAATTTCAGGAAAAGTAATTGTAAAAACACTTCCTGAGGGAACTAAATTCACCACTCTTGATGATGTTGAAAGAACATTACACGCCGAAGATTTAATGATTTGCGACGAAAAAGGACCGCTTTGTATTGCAGGTGTTTTTGGAGGAAAAAAATCGGGTGTTACAGACGGAACTACCACTATATTTTTAGAAAGTGCTTATTTTGATGCCGTTAGCGTTCGTAAAACAGCAAAAAGACATCAATTAAATACCGATGCTTCTTTTAGATTTGAAAGAGGAATTGACCCAACAATTACAGAATATGCTTTGAAACGTGCTGCACTTTTAATTCAGGAAGTTGCAGGCGGAAAAATTACGTGTGATGTTGTGGAAGTTTATCCAAAAAAAGTAGAAGATTTTTCTGTTTTACTGAATTTTAGCCATGTTTCTAAAATTATCGGACAGGAAATTCCAAAAGATACCATCAAGAAAATATTAGTTTCTCTAGATATTAAAGTAAACAGTGTTTCTGATTCCGGTTTAGGATTAACGATTCCTGCTTATCGTGTTGATGTGCAGCGTGAAATTGATGTTATCGAAGAAATTTTGAGAGTTTACGGTTATAACAATATTGATTTCTCTAAAAAATTCAACGCAACGGTTGCAAATTCACCAAGAACAGAAGATTATAAAGTACAAAATGTAATTGCATCACAATTGAATTCGCAAGGATTTCATGAAATGATGGCAAACTCTTTAACAACAGCGGCTTATGCAAAACTATCAGCTGTTTTAAAAGAAGAACATAATGTTACCATGCTAAACCCGTTGAGTAGTGATTTATCTACAATGCGTCAATCATTATTGTTTTCCGGGCTTGAAGCGATTTCATACAATATTAACAGAAGAAATTCTGATTTGAAATTGTTTGAATTTGGAAAATCTTACCATAAATACCTAAACGGTTACGAAGAACATAAACACCTTTCTTTGTCTATTTCCGGAAACAGAAATAAAGAAAGCTGGACAAATCCTCAAAAATCAACTGATTTCTTTTTATTAAAAGGATATGTAAATGCGGTTTTGTCTCGTTTGGGAATTGATAAAATCTCGAATGCGCCAATGCAATCTGATGTTTTCTCAGAAGGAACTTCTATTTGCTACAACAATGATACTTTGGTTGAAATGGGAGTCGTAAAAAAATCGATTTTAAAACATTTCGGAATCAAACAAGATGTTTATTATGCTGATTTTAACTGGGATTTAGTATTGAAAATCATTACCGGAAAAATTAAATATACCGAAATTCCTAAATATCCGGAAGTTCGCAGAGATTTAGCGTTACTAATCGATCAGAATACAACTTACGATAGTATTTATAACCTGGCGAAGCAAACAGAAAAAGCACTTTTAAAAGACGTTAATTTATTTGATGTTTATGAAGGTGAAAAACTTCCGGAAGGTAAAAAATCGTATGCTTTAAGTTTTACTATTCAGGATAATACAAAAACGCTTACAGATACTCAGATTGATAAAATCATGTCGAAATTGCAACAAACTTTTGAGACAGAACTTGGAGCAAGTTTAAGATAAAACTTTCTGTTTATAGCTAAACTTTTGTTTATACATAATTCAAACCCGACAGGTTTTAAAAACCTGTCGGGTTTTGTTTTGCGTTTTGTTTGCGGTTTCAGGTTTCTTTTGTTTCAAGTTTCAGGTTTCAAGTTTGTTGGAACGTTTAATTAACTGCAAAGGTTTCAATTTTCAGGTTTTGAAAGTTACTAGTTTTGTCATTTCGAGGAACGAGAAATCACACCAGAAGCTCCGTATAGTATGTCGCCAATCTTTGTCGAGTTTCGTGTGTGATTTCTCTCTTCGATCGAAATGACAAACTAAACGCAAAACCTGAAACCTGAAACAAAAGAAACCTGAAACAAAAGAAACCTCAAACCTGAAACTTTAAACCTGAAACTTCAAACAAAAAAACCTCAGGAAAATTTAATATAGGCTTTCTTTAACTTCTCATCGTATTTATTGGTTTTATAAATTGGTCCATTGTATTTTGAAGCAAAATCTGCCCATTTTTTATTTCTTAAAAAACCAATCAAATTATTCTTTGCGAGAAACAATCCAAATGCTTTTAGCTGTTCGCCTTCATTCAGATACATTTTATCGACATATTCGTCTATATTTTTATACCCTATAGAAACTGCATTAAAGCCCATAATTTGATACAAACCCCAGGATGCGGCACATTTTGCTGCGTCGCTAAACTTTTTATCTGGATTTAAATGTATTGCTTTTTCTAATCGTGTATATTCTGCGGCACCTCCCAAATAATACTTTTTTGTATAGTTTTTAAACAAAATATCCTGATTATTGGCATTGGCATAATTCGCCGGATTTATACCTCGTTTTTCGAGTTCTTTCCAAAAAATATGTCCTTCAAATAAAATCTTTGGTCGTCCGTCTACCAAAAAACCTTTTCCTCCACTCTCTACTTCGTTAACCGCTTTAACAACAGCGAGCTCAAGATTATGATCTTTAGAAAAATCAATAAGATTTTGCTCTGAAAGTAATTTGTTATTAGAAGAAAATCCTTCTTTACTTTTTTCAATAAGTGCAGACCATGTTTTTAAGCCAACAATTCCGTCTACAACCAGATTATTTTTTTAACTGAAAGTCTTTCACCGCCTTATCTGTTTCGACTCCAAAGTAATCAGAAACAACAACGCTGTATTTTAGTTTTTCGAGAAGTTCATTTAAGTAATAAACTTCATTTGATCTCAGACCTGATTTTATAGTTTTCATGGTTTCTTATTTATAATTATTTTTGATGATGGTTGAACTCCGTATTTTTTGTTTATTTTTTCAGTAAAACAAACATTGTAAAAATAATTATTCATAAAACACTAAACAACAGTATTTTAACCTGATTTTTTAAATAAATTTACCTCGTAAAAAAAGGGTGTATTCACCCTTGTGTTTCTAAAACGATTAAAATAATTTTGGCAGAAATATCTAAAAAATATTTTTTAACTAAACCTTTAACTAATTACATTAAAAACATGAAAAATCCACCCGCAAAACCAAGCCAGTTAATTACCCGAGAATTTGCTCAGGTATTAAACGTAAATTACAACAAAAAGAAAGCTGCTTTAAAAACCGGCAAATCTGTTAAAAAAGAAGATGCAAATGCCATTTGGTATTCGATAGAGGCTTTAGAAAGTTACATTCATTATATAAAAACCCAAGGCGTACAGGACGGTTATAATGTTGATGGTATTCGCTTTTATTTTGGTGTTTATCCCGAAGATGAAAAACATGGAGAAAAAGCAGGACAAACCACTTTATTTTTAGTACCAACAGGCAAGAAAGCAGAAGCTGCAAATACGGCAAAAATTCAAAGTTTTGTTGCGTTAGAAGATGATGCACCAAGCGATATACAAAGCCTTGAACCAATGAATTACGGAAACATTGGCAGACCGCCAAGCTTAATATATTAAAAAAAATTTATGTTTGAATTTTTAAGATCTTATGTCATTTATTTTGCTTTATTATCAGGAATTATCGGTTTGATTTCGTTGCACAAACTTCCTGGTCGTAAAGCAAAATCGTTAGTTATTTTAATTTGGTTTTCGATACTTATAGAAATTGTTGGCTACTATTTTACTTACTGGACAGGTTTATTAAATTATTATGTATATAATTTTTACATGCTTGTCAGTTTTTGTGCCTACATATTGCTTCTCAGGAGTCTTTTACTAAAACAGAATAACAAAATATCAGCCGTAATGTTTTTAATCTTGTTTGTGTTTTCTTTTTTTCTCAATCTTTTATATTTTGAAAAAGATCTCAATAACTCGTTTATTTATAGTTTTGCAGTTGGTGTTCTGGTAGTTATGATACTATCTTGCTTATATTTGGTAGAGATTTTTAATTCAGATAAAATATTAAATTTTAAAAAATCAGTTTTTTTTTGGTACATTCTGGGAATTCTGGTTTTTCACGTGCCTTTTTTACCTTTCATGCTTGCCATAAAATGGTTTTTAATCAAACAAGACGATTCAATATTTAGTTTAGTATTGTTTATTCTGAATTTTTTAACGCATACTTGTTTTATCATCGGATTTTTATGGAGCGAAAAGAAGTACAATTATTAGTTATTTCGTTAGGTATAGTTTTCTTAACTTTACTGATCATTTTGCTTGTTATATTCTTTTATTTTCTAAAGAAAAAGAATACCTATCTGGTAGAAAAAATGGAAGCTGATCTTTATTTTCAATCTGAGTTAATTAAAACGAGAATTGAAATTAAAGATCAGACTCTTTCTGAAATAAGTAAAGAATTACATGATAATATCGGGCAAATCGTCTCGGTTGGTATTATGCAGCTTAATATGTATATCAACAGCGAAAAACCCATTCAGCATAATGAACTAAGTGATTTAAAAGAAATATTAGCCAAATCGCTGGACGAAATCAGAATTTTATCCCGAATTATCAATAAGGACAATTTACTGCAAAGCAATTTTATCGAAGCCATAAAACAGGATTTAGAGCGTATAAAAAAGCTGAAAAAAATTCAATATAAATACACGCTTTCCGGAGAAATACCGGAGATTAACGAAGAACACGATTTGTTTATTTACAGAATTTTTCAGGAGGCTTTGCATAACAGCCTGAAACATTCGCACAGTGACAAGTTTGATGTAAATATTACAACAACTGCTGATCTTTTTTGCCTGAAAATACAAGATTTTGGAATTGGTTACGACGCCCTTAAAACAAACTCAGGCCTGGGATTAAGCAATATGAAATTGAGAGCTAAATTAATTGGAGCCGCACTAATCATGAACTCTGATGCAACAGGAACAACCGTAACTTTAGAATATCCCTTAACTAAACCCGATGAAACCTAAAAACAAAATTATTATTGTAGATGATCATTTACTGTTTTCGCAATCGCTTGAACTTCTTATAAATAGCTTTAAAGATTTTGAAGTAATTAACCGCTTCGAAAACGGAAAAGTATTTATTTCGTATTTACAGGAAAATATAAATACTGATGTCGATTTAATTTTATTAGATGTTAATATGCCTGTTTTAGATGGTATTAGTACCATGAAATGGATTAAAGAAAATATGCCGGCGCTTAAAGTTATTGCGCTGTCTGTAAATGATGATGAAGAAGTTATTATAAAAATGATTACCAACGGCGCAAAAGGGTATTTGCTAAAAGATACTTCGCCCGAAATTTTTAAAGACGGTATTATTTCCGTTATCGAAAAAGGCTTTTATTTTACCGAATTAGTTTCGGGAATGTTAGTAAAGAAAGCGAATAACGACTCGAAAAAAATCAGTTTAAAAGAAAAAGAAATCGTTTTTATAAAACATGCCTGCACAGAAAAAACATATAAGGAAATTGCTTCTGAAATGTGTTTGAGCCCAAAAACAATTGATGGCTACAGAGAGTGCCTTTTTGATAAACTCGAAATTAAAACCAGAATTGGACTGGTTTTATATGCTATTAAAAACAAAATTGTCTTAGTATAAACTAAGACAATTTTAAATTCTTTAATCGAACTGAATCAATTTATCATTTGGTAAATCGTATTCGTATAGTTTTCTATTTTCGTTATCGAGATACAGCCATTGAATTATATTGGTATGATGCTCGAAATCATTCGAAATTCCTAAAACGACATACGAACGCCCGTCTTTGTCTTTTTCTTCAATTGAATAGCTCAAATTAGCTTTTGAATCTTTTATGGCACTTTTTACCAATTCATTTTTAGAATTTGCCAGATAAAATTCTACTTCTTCATAGATATAATCTTTAAAATCGGCAGTGTAATCTTCTTTATCTGTATAATATTTTATTTGTTTTGGATACTTTTTCGAAACAAACTTACATTTCCGTCTTTTACTTTTTTGGCAGTTACCAGCCATTCTGCAAATTCTTGTTTTTCGCCTTCGCCTGCTTCATAAATAGTGTCCATTTTCCAGGCAACATCTAATATATCACCTCTTTTAAACGTTTTAACGTCGGCAAGATCAGTGTAAAACGAAATTAACTTGTTGTTTTTTTGAACTGTAAATAAAGCATAATCGCCGTTGCCGTCAAAATTTACAAACTCAACATTATCATTATAAACTTGCTCGAGTTTTAAATTTTCGTCAGGTCTTAAAACACTTTTCAGGTTTAAGTCTAAAGCATTGGCTGTTGCTTCTTTTATGATTGTGCTGTCTTTTAAAGTGTTTTTAGTTAGATTTTCTGTCGTAGTTTCTTTTTTCTCATTACAGGAAAATAATACGGTAAGTAAGGCCAAACAATACAATTGTTTCATAGGTAGGTAGATTTAGGTTGATTTGGGTTTATCAATAGGTTATTGCAGCAAATATAGGATTATCCTTTATTTTATCTCTTCCGTTTAAAAAAGAAAGTTCCATTAAAAAATTAAACTGAACAATTTCGCCGCCAAGTTCAGTTACCAAATCAGCAAGCGCTTTTGCGGTTCCGCCGGTTGCCAGAACATCGTCATGAATTAAAACTTTTTCGCCTTTTTTAATCGCATCAATATGTATTTCCAGCGAATCTGTTCCGTATTCTAGTTCATAAGAAGCCGAAATAGTGGTAAAAGGCAGTTTTTTAGGTTTACGAACCGGCACAAAACCTGCATTTAATCGATCTGCCAATAACATTCCGAAGAAAAAACCACGACTCTCCGCTCCTATCACCTTATCAATTTTTTGTCCGTTTAAAGAATTTAGCAATATTTTAAGGCATTCTTCCCTCGCATTTGGATCAATTAGTAATGGCGTGATATCTTTAAATAAAATTCCTTCTTTAGGAAACCCCTGAATATCACGTATATAATTTTCAATCTTCATTTTTTTTTATTTTTATGTTATTTTTCGTTTGTATATGTCACATTTATGCCTATATTTGCACCCGCTAACAGCAATCACCAAAGGTATAAAAAATAACCTTAGTGAAAACAAAAGGCCTCGTGGCGCAACTGAATAGCGCACTTGATTACGGCTCAAGAGGTTACTGGTTTGAATCCAGTCGAGGTCACTCTTAAAAAAACGTTAAAACATTAGTTTTAGCGTTTTTTTTATGCTTTTTTCACTTAATTTAACCCAATTTAACTTATAAAAAAAAGGTTTGTAAATCCAGTAAGGTTGACTTTACGGTATACAAACCATCTTTAAAACTCTGTAAACATTGATATTATAAAAAATAACTACCTTCATCTTAACATTAATTTAAGTTTATGGAAATTGAAGAAGAAAAATATAGAGGAAAAATTACAGCTAATAAAGCTCAAAAAATGCTTAGCGATGAAGGAAAGAATGTTACACTTGAAGAAGCAAAAGAGATTTTAGAATTTCTACAAAAAATCGCATATGTTCAAGTAAGAAAATTTCTAAACGAAAAAGATGAAGATACCTAATCCCAAAATTGGACTTGATTCTTTTTTTTGCCATAAAAAGCTAACGAAAGAAACAATATAAACAGAGTATTAATTTGAATTGGGTGCAGAATCGCTGCATTTAATTTAAAGTACAAATCAAGACACTGAATAATTGTTAATTATAAGCTTAAGTTCGAATCATTACCAGAAATAATAAAGCCATTGAAATTTACCGTGACCCTTCCTTTAAGACAAAAAGCCGATACGATATAAAACTAAAATGAATTTCAGTCTTTTCTTTATAAGGGATTCCAAACATTAATCTTCTTATATTTGGTGCATAAATACGCCCCTATTTTTATTTTATGGCCCTTTATCTGCTCTTTCAAATTATGCTCTCATGGCTGGCGGCCTTCTGTATCCTTGTACTGTTCTACAAAACTGTATCGGCGACACAGAGCGAAATCTATCGGGAGCCCGCCTTCCTTACCTGGCTTCTTGCGATGCTGGAGGTAGACTTTTCCCTGAAAGCCAAATTCATTTCCAGCACTATCATCAGCCACGGCATGGGAATCTGTTTAACTGCAGTTTACTGCCTGATATGGTACTGTGAATTCAGGGAAATATCATGGACGGCAAGCTTGTTTATAGGATTCATAAGTGCCCTGCTGCGAATTATAAGCTGGACTTTTTTGATCCTTGTCATACCATCAGGGCATTTAGATAATTTTAAGGGATATTACCTTCAGCTGGTATTCCTGCACAATCTTTTTACCATCATCGTCCTGATGGTTTACAAGGCAGTTCAGTAAAATCTATCACTTTAAAAAAAAGACAGCTCTAATTGATGCCGGTCAGCTTCACTTCCATATGCTGTTCACTATGTTAAATTTTGTTGCAGATTATAACTTGCAACCATTTAAAGCTGTATTATCCTGCCGGAATTCATTAATTGTCAGAACTTTGATTATCCTTTATTGCTGCTTTGGTGCAGTTAGGAAAAATTACTGTTGCAATTGATTTTGATCGTCTATTTTCAACCTTTTATCCATGGGCAGTATCAGTTATATCCAAATCATTGGAATGTTCCTTATTCCATTTTTCAGTATACTGATACCCATTGTTGCTGGACAGAAATACGGAATGGTGATCAGGAAAAAAAAGGAGAAATTAATGATTCCCCTATAGGGTCAGTAGTGGGCGCCGCTCTGGGCCTTCTAGCTTTCATGCTCGCTTTCACCTTTCAGATTGTCGACAGCCGTTACGGCCACAGAAAAGAACTGCTGCTTGAGGAAGTGACAGCTATAAGGAGAACTTATCTTCAGGCAGGCCTGGTCCCTGAACCTTACCGGTCTTCCTCCAGAAACCTTTTGACAGAATATACCCAATTACGGATTGAACTTGCCAAAGATGCCCGGCCCGCTGAGTTAGAAAAAGTAAAAACCAGATCACAGCATATTCTTGATTCCTTATGGGATTACTCAGAAAAATTAGCCTCCCAGGACCGCAGTTCAGAAGCCTATTCTTTATACACCTCGTCTGTTAACGACCTGGTGGACATCTACAATCAGAGGATCACCTATACATTTGAGTACCGGATCCCCACCGCAATATTACTGGTCCTGTTCATTATCACTTTATTCTCCATGTTCCTGCTGGGATTTCAATTTGGAATTTCCGGCAGCAAAAATAGTATCCTGGCCGTTTTTATCGCTGTGATTTTTTCTTCTGTCATGTTCCTTATTCTGGCTTTGGACCGGCCAGAGACCGGAATTATGAAATTAAATCAATCTCCGATTACAACACTTTACAAACAGCTCCATGCAAAGTAGCATTCTCAGCATTATTATCTGCTATTTCAAAATAATTAGGAATACTGAAAAAACGGCATTCAGGAAATGTATACTGTTTTTTCCTTTAGAGGGGAATTCCAATTGGCAACATTAAAATTATTGATTATGAAAATTACATCTATTTTTAACAGTATACTGCTCGCCGGGGTTTTGCTGCTGCACAATACCGCAGCGGCACAGCAGACAGCCGTTTACCCGACAACAGCATGCTCTGGGATACTACTTTTTCAGCTGGAAATAATGCTGATGATTATCTGTATAAAAGACCAAAACCGGTTCCGCCCTGGTTTGCCCGACGAATAAAAGTAACAGCAGGACTTTTTATCCCTGTCAATAATACCAAAATTGAAGTCGGCAATCAAAGCGGCACTTTTGGGACTACCATCGATTTTGAAGATGACCTGGGCTTCCGCAAATCCTCCAGCACTTTTCTCAGTGATGTACAGTGGCGCGCTTCGCGCAGATCAAGATTTGACTTGAGTTATTTCCATCTGGAAAGAACTACCTCGTATCAGCTTAAAAAAGAAATCGAATTTGGCGATCATACCTATCCGGTTGATGCCAGTGTTAATTCTTTCTTTGAAACCAGTATCTACCGGTTCTCTTACGGTTACGCTTTCTTTCTGGATCCGAAATATGAAATTGGCTTGATGATCGGTGCCCACGTCCTTAGAAGCAACGTTGGAATCAGCCTTGCCGGGGCCACCGCCGAATTGGGATACAGTGATGATTTTGACTTTACCGCACCGCTGCCCGATATTGGAATCTGGGGCGGGTATGCTTTTACCGATAGACTGGCACTGACAGGAAATGTGAGCTATCTCTCTTTAAAAATAAAGGATGTCAGCGGGAAAATCATAAGTTATAATGTATCGGTTATGTATGAAGTGCTGCCAAACCTGGATCTGGCACTTGGTTATACAGGTTTGAATTTCGATGTCGATGTACAAAAAGAAAGACTGCAGGGATACTTCAAATGGGGATATAACGGTCCTTCACTCACGGTATCGTACTCTTTTGGAAAAAAACATCCGTTTGAATAATGATCAAGAATGTTTTTATGAGATTCATTAAAACCAAAGTCTGCATTACAGGCATAATTCTTCTATTTTCCTGCCGCAATATTGCGCAGGAAAACGAAGAAGTATTTACACCGCATCATCAATTGGGTCTGGTAATCAGCCATGCACATGTATTTGAAGGCCGAAACGAAGAAGGTGACAGAGAGGTGCTTTCACTCCCTGCCTGGGGAATCGACTATACATATCACCTGAGCCTTCACTGGGCATTAGGTCTGCACACGGATATTATTATAGAAAAATTTAAAGTTGAAAAAAATCTTGAAAGCGGTGAGGATAAAGAAACTGTGGAAAGGAGCTATCCTATTGCTCCGGCACTAATGGGAATTTACAAACTTAACGATCACTGGAGCTTTCTACTCGGAATGGGCGGTGAATTTGCCAAAGAGGAGGATTTCCTTTTAACCCGTGCCGGTGTCGAATATGGTTATGAAATTAACAGCGGTTGGGAGGTGTTGGGCAGCATTGGTTATGACTTTAAATGGAATGCCTACGATACCTGGACCATCGGAATAGGGATTGCAAAAAATTTTGGCAGAAAATAATTTTTATACACCTATATGTGAGTGATAATAAACTCGCTTCTCCTGTTTTGCTGATGCTCTTCTTCAGAACACTTAACTCCGTCAGAACAGGCATTTATAAGCTTGCTTTCTCCATATCCTTTAGCCGTTAATCTATCAGGATCAATACCTTTAGTAATCAACCATTGCATTGTAGATTTAGCTCTTCTGTCTGATAGTGATTCATTGTATTTATAAGATCCGCGGCTGTCGGTATGGGATCGGATATCCAGTTTCATGGTAGGGTTCTCCTTTAAGGCAGCCAGGATTTTTTCCAGGTCTGATGCTGCCTGGTCAACAATATCGGATTTATTTAAATCAAAATAAATCACTTTTATTCCAAAGCATTTGGCCAGATCAGTACCCACAATTAATTGACAGGCCGATTTATCCAAAGCAATCGGAACATTGGTTTTTCCATTTAGTGCCGCTATGGCCACACTTATTTCTTTCTTGTCATAATTTCTCCTTTCAGCACGTATCGTATACGCTTTACTGCACTGCGCGGGTAAACTATAAAAGCCCGCTGGATCAGAAACTGCAGTAAATTTGATTTGGTCTTTCTCATAAAGGATCACTTTTGTATCGGGCAGAACAGTACCGTTTTCAGCATCGGTTATTATTCCTTCCAGATTCTGGATGCATTTTAATTTTCTGGTTTCGGTAAACTTATAAATATCATCAGACCCCTGTCCTCCGTCTTTATTGGAACTGAAATACCCTTTTCGGGAAACCGGGTCAATGATATAGGCAAAATCATCTTTAGGGGAATTGATGTCAGCACCCAGGTTCTGGATATTGCTGATCATGCCGCTGTCTTCAATTTTACCCACAAATACATCCAATCCGCCAAGGCCCGGATGCCCGTCAGAGGCAAAATAAATTTCGTTTTCACTGGTCACATACGGAAAGGTTTCTTTCCCTCTGTATTGATGCTTTTTCCTAAGTTCTGGGGACTTCCGTATCCCCCGCTGCCGTTTATGCTGACTTTATAAATATCCGACTGGCCAAAACTGCCCGCATATTCGACGCAAAATATAATGTTTTTTCATCAGCGCTAAGGGCCGGATGCCCGGTGCTGTAATTATCACTGTTAAAAGGCAGGCTTGTTATACTGGTCCATTTGTTGTTTTCAAAACTTGCCTTGTAAATTTTAACCAGGGTCACCTTATTTTCATCCCTGCCCCTTTTCCCGTTTACATAATCATTTCTTGTAAAATAAACCGTGCGGCCGTCTTTGGTAAAAACAGGCGAGCTTTCGTGAAATTTTGAGTTCAGTACCAACTTTATTTTTGTAACCTTCGATGAATCCAGGTCAGCTTGATATAAATTGGTAAAATATTCGTTGTTCCATTTGTGTTTTCGTTTTGAAAAATTGCCCGTATCCCTGGCAGAAGCAAAATAGATTTTATTGTCATGGACAATGGTGCTGTAATCCGAATATTTTGAATTAATACCAGCATCGGCGATCGTATACCGTCCTGAATTGGCCTTAATCTGTTCCAGGTAATCTGCATCTTGCTTATAAAGTTTTCCCCTTGTATCATTTTTATAAAAGACATTAAACTCATCCATAATTTTGCCTGCCTTCTCCCACTGCCCGATTGATTTTAAACACTGGGCATATCGGTAGTAATATTCAGGCCCCGCTGCACTGTTCATTGCAAAGAGTTCTCCATACCATCTTGCAGCGGCTTGATAATCTGAATTAAAATAATACGAGTTGCCCAGTTTTTTAAACATTTCCTCAGACTTATAGCCTTTATCAGCCGCCCTTTCATAGGACTTAACCGCATCCTTATAGGCAAGGCTGCTGTAGCTCTTCTCCGCAGCATTAATTTTTGAATCCTGTGCATAACTGTTAAATGCAGATATGCAGGCAATAGTTATAAAAACAATTAAATACTTTTTCATAATCATTCGTTTTTAAAAGAAACGCGGCGTTGTCATTCTGTTTTTACTGCTGATGAATTCATAGCGCAGAAATATCTCATGCGAGCCCGAATTGTAGTTGTTCAGTTTTGTGGTTTCACGGTCATATCCATAGCCTATGTAAAGGCCGTCGGTTATCTGGAAACCGGCCATAGCACTCACAGAAGCGCTCCATCTGTAAGCAGCGCCCAAAACAAATTTGTCAACAAACATAAAATTGGCTGAAATATCAACCTGCAGCGGCGCCCCTTCTACCATCTTGGCCAGAACTGCGGGTTTGAATTTATAATACTCATACCTGTCCAGGTTAAATACATAACCTCCCATTAAATAGTAATTGATTTTATCCTTGTAAATGGCAACATCGTTGTCATCATAGCGATTGGTCTCAATGAAGTGAGGAACAGACAACCCGACATAAGCCTTGTCGGAATGCCAGTAAACTCCCGCGCCGACATTGGGAGAAAATTTATTGTCCAGATCCTGAAACTGGGGATCTCCCTGATCTTCCGGGTTGAGTTTATTAATATCCAGATTGAACAAGTTTGCCGTTCCTTTGATTCCAAAAGAAAGCTTGAATTCTGCAGAAGTCTGAATGGTATAGGACAGGTCTGCCGATAAATTATTTTCATTGGTCGGGCCTATTTTATCATTAATTAGTGATGCCCCGATTCCCAGCCGGCTATTGTTTAAAGGCGTATTTATGGAAAAAGTACTCGTTTCAGGTGCCCCGTCCAGACCTACCCACTGGGTTCTGTACAAGCCAAAAATACTCAGCGCCCCCCGGGAACCGGCGTAGGCAGGATTTATCGTAATGGTGTTGTACATATACTGGGTAAACTGCGCATCCTGCTGTGCGTAACTGCCAAGTGTTACAAGCATAATGGTCAGGGCAAATAGTTTAGTTCTCATAGCAGATCGTTTGTTTAATCAATAATCTTAAAATTTAATTTCCCGATAAATACAGATAGCCTGTTTTAGTTACCGGTTCATTTAAGTACGTCGTATAGGTAATCACATAAAAATAGGTTCCAGCGGGCAGTCGTTTTTGTTTATTAATTGTTGCCCTTCCTTCTGAAATTCCCCTAAAGGCCACCGATTCATTATCGTAGTTATGAGCATCATAAACCAGAACACCCCAGCGGTCGTAAATCTGCACGTAAGAATTCGAATAACATTTAATATTATCAATTTTAAAAATCTCATTTCGGCCGTCTCCATTTGGCGAAACGGCGTTATAAATCGTGATTTTACATGCATTTAACACAAGAATGGTCGGATCGTCCTCTGCAATGGAATTATCATCGGATGTATCGGTTACCGCTGCCTGTTTTGGATCAACTCCCTGCACTGCCGCCTGATTCTCAACACTTCCTTTATCAATATCCTGAGCCGTTAAAGTATAAGTGCCGACAAAATGATCCGCATTGGTTTCATCTTTTCGAAGAATAATAGGGTCCCCTATGATGACAAGTCCAGGTTTCGGGTCTTTTATAATGATGTTCACCAGCGGTACATTTCCGGTATTGGTAACAGCGAAATGGTAGGTGATGGTTTCACCAATTTCAGCAAAACCGTTTTTATTTTCATCGTTAAATACTCCCGTTTTAATAACTGCAATAGAGGGCTGCATGGTTAAATCAACATTGGTAAGATCATCATCCCCGCCCAAAGTTGGATCATCACTATCTGAAACATCAAAAACAAGGGTTCCGTCAGGCGCCTCTCCTGCCACAAGGGCCGTATTGATTACATCGCCCTGCGCAACATCGGCAACCTTTACCGTATACGATGCTGAAGCTGTTCCTGCCGCTCCTGGAATTAATACACCTGGCGTAACAGCAATTTTCGCTGTGCCTATCAATGGGTCAGTTATTTCAATATTCGTCAATACCACATTACCTGTATTTCTGACAATGAAATTATAATGGATCACAGATCCTGCCCCGCCGTTACCTGTCAGTGTTCCCCCTTTTACTAAAGTAATCTGTTTGAATTGAGGCACAGGGGTAATGGTTGGGTCGTCTTTGCCGACAAGCGCCGGGTCATCGCTGTCTGATAAATCCTGAATGGCACTTCCTACGGAAGGCTGCGCGGTAACCAAAGCCTGATTGGCAACCCTACCTGAATTAATATCGGCCTGAGTTAAAACATACGTTCCTGTATAATTGGTTACGTTGAGCTGACCGGCAGGTAAACTGGCTATTGGGTTTCCGGAAATGGTGGCTTTGGGATCCGTAACTGTCACACTGCTTAAATCCATACTTCCGGTATTGCTTACCAGGAATGTATAACGGATCAGTTCTCCCGGCTGCGCGTAGCCATCGCCGTTGGTATCGGAGAAAACCCCTCTTTTCACCAGGGTAATGGAGGGCTGTACAACCGTTATTTTAATGACTGCCTGGTCACAATTTACCGGGTTTAGGTTTTCGCAGATTTCATACACAATGGTATAAATTCCTGATGAAGTACCCGCCGGAACACTTGCCAGTCCTGTAGCAGTATTTAAAACAGGTACGGCAGCTGAAGAAATAACATCGGCTGGCGTCAGCAGGTTTATTTTAACCTGAGCTAACGTTGGCGCTGTATTATCTAATACGTCATTGGTCAGCACATTCAATACATTATTAGCTCCATCTAAACCGTTAATTCCACCAGCGGCATCATCATTTGACATTATTGGCCCTGAAATTACGGTCACAATAATATCGGCCTGACTGCAGTTTGTGGCATTTAATTTCTCACAAATCTGATATCTGATCGTATAAGTTCCGCTTGGCGTTCCTGCCGGAACACTCACACTGCCGGTAACCAGATCTAAAGCCGGAACGGGAGCTCCATTTATTGAAGCTGCAGGTATCACAACTCCAATGGTTATTTCAGCCAATTGAGCAGCCGCCCCATTCAGTTTGTCGTTTGCAATTGCATTGATAACATTGGCCTGCCCCTGAAAACCATTAATATTTAAGACGGTATCATTGTTAGCCTCTATCAGCGTTGCCGTTACCGTAATAAATACAGTCGCGTCATCAAAATTGGCCGGATTTAGATTCTCTGAAATTCGATATTCTATTCTGTATAATCCCGCAGGAGTCTGGGGCGGAACACTGACAATTCCTGTTGCCGGATCCAAAGACGGCACATTAGGATTTCCGTTAACAGGATCTGCAGGATCTAAAACCGCAATGGTGATCTGGCTGATATTGATGACTTTTATTTTTGCATTTTTAGCCTCTATCGATGAATCATTAAAACTGTCATTGTCCAAAACATTCAAGGCATTTGCGGATCCTGTATACCCGTTTACATTAAGATCAATGTCGTTATTTGCAATAATTGTGGCAGAAGTCACCACAACACTTATATCGGCTTCGCTGCAGTTTGCCGGGTTTATTTTTTCGCAGATTCCATAGTGAATAATATAAGTTCCCGAAGATGTTCCCGCCGGAACATCCACAATTCCTGCTGCTGTATTTAATACCGGAAGCGGATTTCCTGAAGTATAATCTGCAGGGGTTGCTGTGTTTATTGAAGTGATATTGATCTGGGATAATGAAACAGCAGCACCGTTCAATAAGTCATTCGCAATTGCGTTTACAACACTGGTTTCACCTGTGTATCCGTTAATTCCTGTTACGCTGTCATTTACAGCAAGAATTGGCGCCTGTATCTGGATTGTAATTATGGCCGTATCGGTGTTGCTTAAATTCAGTTTTTCACTCAGACGATAGGTCATTGTGTAAGTTCCTGTTGTGGTTCCCGCCGGAATACTGACAATTCCTGTTGATGGATTCAAAATTGGAACTAAACCTGCATTAATAGGACCTGCAGGCACTAAAACATCAATTTGAACTTCTGAAGGAATCGCGGCAGCCCCATTTAAGGTATCATTATCCAACACATTTACGGCATTGCCTGTATCGACAGATCCATCAAATACAGCGGCAGGCGAATCGTTAACGGCATCAATTGGGTTTGCAATAACGGTAATGGTGATAACAGCCTGATCACAATTTGCTGGATTGAGCCTATCACAGATTTTATACACTATTTTGTATTCGCCTTCATGAGTACCTGCCGGGACATCTACATTTCCGGTCAATAAATTCAATACCGGAACCGGAGATCCGTTAATTGAACTTGCCGGGGTAATTAATGTCCGGTTAATATCTGATAATACAACCGGCGCATCATTCAGCGTGTCGTTGGTGTAGGCGTTTATTACATTATTTGCCCCGCTGTATCCTATAATATTTCCTGCTGTATCATCATTTGCCGCTATAATTGGATTGATCACAACAATATTGATGAGCGCTTGATCACAATTTGGCGTATTCAGTTTAGCGCAGATTCTATATCTGATCTGATAAGCTCCTGCCGGTGTTCCTGCCGGAATGCTGACAAAACCAGTTGCAGGATCTAATGTTGGAACTAAACCACCGTTTATAGGAGCTGCAGGAGTTATAATAGTTGGAGTTATCAAACTGGTATCGGTTAAAAGAACCCCGTTATAGGTATCATTATCTGTGAATGCATTTAGGACATTGCCTGCTCCCTCGAATCCGTTTATATTTGTAATTGAATCGTCTTGGGCTGCAATCGAAGGCTGGTTTACAACAATTATAATGGCTGCGGCACTGCAGTTTGCCGGGTTTATTTTCTGGCAGATTTCATACTGAATCGTATAAGTTCCCGCCGAAGTTCCCCCCGGAACATCTACAAATCCTGTAAGCAGATTTAATATCGGAACAATTCCGTTTGTTGAAGAAGCAGGTGGCGTTGTACTTAAAGAATGAATATCGACTTGAAGTATAGCAGCCGGCGCGCCGTTAAGTTCATCATTTGCCAAAGCATTCACAACATTGGCAGCACCTTCATACCCGTTAATATTATTGGCAAAATCATTGTCAGCATCAATAACTGGCGCGGTAATATTGAGTGTAATATCAGCTTCACTGCAATTTAACGGATTTAGTTTTTCGCAGATTCCATAATGAATCACGTAAGTTCCTGATGAAGTTCCGGCCGGAACATCTACATTTCCGGTTAAAGTATTCAATACCGGAACCGGGTTCCCTGAAACATAATCCGATGGAGTTGTTGTTGAAATCGAAGTAATATTAATTTTAATTAACTGAATATCCAATCCGTTTAATCTGTCGTTTGTAATGGCATTAATCACATTATTTGCGCCCGTAAATCCGTTAATATTACTTGCAGCATCATTATTGGCCACAATTGCCGGGGCAGCAACATTAATGGTTATTGTTGCTGTATCAAAGTTGCCGGCATTTAAATTTTCTGTTAAGCGATATTGAATAGTATAACTTCCCGCTGAAGTTCCCGCCGGCACATTTACACTTCCGCCTGACGGATCTAAAACAGGGATTTCCCCTCCATTTATTGCCGCTGCCGGAACAATATTACTGATGTTAACCTGCGACGGAATTACCGCAACGCCATTGAGCGTATCGTTTGTCAAAGCATTTACAACATTGTTTGCTCCGGAAAATCCGTTTATACCGCTGGCAGAATCATCATTAGCAATAATTGGCGCTCCAATTACATTAATAAATACGGTCGCATTATTGCAGTTTGTGCTATTTATTTTCTCGCAGATGGTGTATTTAATTTCATAATCTCCTGCAGGGGTTCCTGCCGGAATACTCACATTTCCGGTTAACGGTTCCAATACAGGAATTGGTCCGCCATTTATGGGCACAGCCGGAGCATCAACCGTTATATTTATATTTGAAAGGGCTGCAGCTGAACCGTTAAGGGTGTCATTAGACAAAACATTGATGGCATTTGCTGTGGCAGCATATCCGTTTATATTGGTAATCGTATCGTCATTTGCTTCAATAACCGGAGCTGTGACTTCTATCGAAATAAGGGCAATATCAGTATTGGCAAGGTTCAGTTTTTCCCTTAAGCGATAGGTTATATTATAAGTTCCTGCTGCTGTTCCTGCCGGTATATTGACGTTCCCTGTTAATGGATTTAAGATTGGAACTGAACTTCCGTTGGCAGGGCTTGCCGGAATTAAAACATCAATCTGAACTTCTGAGGCAATAACCAAAACTCCGTTTAAAGTGTCATTATCCAGGGCATTTATAGCATTAGGATTACCGGTAAATCCATTGATGGAAGCAAACGGAATATCATTAACGGCATCAATTTGCGCCGGAACAACCGTAATAGTGATCGTAGCCTGATCGCAGTTTCCTGTATTGAGGTTTTCGCAGATTTCATAAACAAATTTATATTCGCCTGCCGGGGTTCCTGCCGGAACGCTCACAAAACCTGTTGCTGTATCAAACGTTGGAACCGGACCGCCATTTATTGCACTTGGATTTGAAATAATAGCTGCTGTAATAGTGCTGAGATCAATTGCGCCGCCATTTAATACATCATTATCAAAGGCATTTATGACATCTGTTCCGCCAGAATAACTATTGACATTGCCAACAGTATCGTCACTGGCAAGAATTGGCGGCGCTGTTACATTAATTATAACAACAGCATCATCACAATTTCCTGTTCTTAAATCTCCTGCAATTGGCGGAACTGCAGGCGTATTAAGATTCTCGCAGATTTGATATTTAATCTGATACTGCCCTTCGGGTGTTCCTGGCGGAATATTAACTCTTCCTGAGGCCGCTACCAATTCGGGAACTGGCGCTCCGGGAGTTTTTGGCGTTGCAGGAATCAAAATTGAAGGTGTAAGAAGTCCTGCTAAATTAATATTTACAGCCGCTCCGTTAAAAGTGTCGTTGCTGGTGTAAGCATTAATGATGTTCACCGCTCCTTGATATCCGTTTACATTTGAAACAAGGTTATCATTTACGATTAACGGCGCCGGATCAACAACAATTGCAATACTTGCATCCGAACAATTTGAAGGATTCAATTTCTCGCAAATATGATAGGTAATGTAATAGGTATCCGCAGGAGTTCCTTCCGGCACAGTTACCCAGCCTGTCGTTGTACTGAATATTGGCACATTGGCCCCGGGATAAACTGCGCTTGCCCCTGTTTCCTGCGTTACTGTTATTTCATCAAAATTTGCGGTTGTAATTGGAACCCCGTTCAAACTATCGTTCGTTAAGGCATTAACCACGTTTATTTGTCCGGTATAACCATTAATATTTTGAGCTGTATCATCATCCGCATCAATTAGTGTAGTTTGAACCTGCACTAAAATACTTGCCGTATCACAATTTAAAGGGCTTCCAATTTCACAGATGCGGTATTTGATTTCGTAAAGTCCTTTTACGGTTCCCGCCGGCACATTTACATTTCCTGTAGAAACATCTAGAACAGGCACATTCAAAACAGCAGGATCTATTGGCGAAGCCGGGCTTGTTACGGAAAGCGTTACGTTTGAAAGTGTGGCCTGCGCGCTTGCCAGTCTGTCATTTGTTAAGGCATTAATAACATTATTTGCACCTGTATATCCATTAACAGGCGGAACTACAACATCAATTCTGGCATCAATTCCGGCAGTTGTTACTTCTATGGTTTCAGTTGCAGTGGAGCAATTGCTTAAATTTCCAACTTCACAGATTGTATAGGTTAAAGTATAATCATCTGCAGGAGTCCCAGCGGCTACGGAAATCGTATTGGTTAGGGAATCAAAAATCAAATAACTTGAAATAGAATTTACCGTTATCTGAACATTGGACGCCGTTACCGGAATTCCATTTAATGTATCGCTGTCTAAGATAGTCTGCGTTCCCGTATTTCCTCCAACATCTCCGGATATTGAAGCAAAGTTTTCAGCAGCTGAGCATATTCTATTAAAAATGGTAAAGCTTGAAGGTGAAGAAATACAAGTATTCAAACCAATTCTACGTACATAAATTGGAACATTTCCAGAGGCCAAACCAGCAAAAATATTACTGGTCTGAAAAGTTATTCCGTCTGTACTGTATTCATATCCAGTTCCCAAATCCGGATTGGTGATGGCAATTGTGCCTGCTGCATTTGTACAGGAAGGCTGTTGTGTTACCAAACCAATCGGCGCGGCCGGAACGTCAAAAACATGTAACGTAACCTGATTTGAAGTAGTCTGGCAGCCTGCCTGTGATTGGGAAATTAAAACCCTGAAATATCGATTGCCCGAAGTAGCATATGCTGGTGTTGTATACAAAGACGTTGTTCCGCCCGTACCATCTGTAACATTTATATAAGGCCCTGTCAAAGCCGATGCTGTCTGCCATTGATACAATAAAGTTCCTGACGGAATATTTCCTGTTGCCGTAACGGCAAAAGTATGGGTCTGATTAATACAAACTTCTCCATCTGTTGGCTGTAAGTTTATAATTGGAGATTCAAAAACATCAACTTCTGCTGCATCTGAATTTACAACTCCACAGCCAATTCCAGAATCTGTTACCTGCAGTCTGTAGAAAGTAGCTGCATTTACAGCTCCGGTTGTGTAAGACGTCGTGTTTGCGCCTGTTCCATCCGTTACATTTGCCCATCCCGAACTTCCATCTAAAGATTTCTGCCATTGATACGCATAAGATCCTGAACCATTTGCCGCGCTTGCTGTTAAGGTAAAAGTACCGCCTTCACAGATATTTCCTCCAACAGGCTGTACCGCTATTGTTGGATCCGGTATTACTGCCGCCGTTACAACATTGGTAATAAGCGTACAGGAAGGTGTCGTTGAAGTGATGACACAACGATAGTAAGTTATTGCAGTAAGAGGTCCCGAAGTATAATTGGCAGTTGAACCGCCTGTTCCTCCCGAAACATTCGCCCAGCCTGTGGTTCCGTCTGCCGAACTTTGCCATTGATAGGTAAAATTGGCAGAACCCCCGTTAGCAGAAGCCTGAGCAGAAACAGAAACAGTACCTCCTACGCAAACTGTCGGCGGTGTAGCTGGCTGTGTTGTAATACTCGGAATAATAACGGCCGCGATCGATGATGATACAGGATCACAGCCTTGGGTTGCGTCTGAAATGACAACCTGATAATAGGTGTTTTGTGTTAAGGCTGGAGTAGTATAACTTGCTGAAGTTGCTCCCGGAATATCATTATAAGGTCCTGCCAGAACAATAGAATTTTTCCATTGATAGGTATAGTTTCCGGAACCTCCGCTTGCTGTTACGTTTAAAGTTGCTGTTGAACCACTGCAAATATTTGTTTTTTGAACCGGCTGCGTGGTAATGGAAACATCTGATAAAACGGTTACCGTCGCGGCATTTGATGTAATGGTGGTACAGCCATTTCCACTTGCTGATACATCAACTCTGTAAAACGTTGTCTGCGTTAACGCAGGCGTTGCATAAGTTGGAGCAGTTGCACCTGTAATGGCAGTAAATGTAGTATTATTTAAACTGCTGAACCATTGATAGGTTAAACCAGGAGTTCCGTTTGTCGCTGAAACGGATAAGGTATGATTTGCGCCGGAGCAGATGGTAGTTCCTGCTGGCTGAACGGTTATTGCCGGATCCGGAACAACAGTTGCTGTCACTGGGTTCGAGGTCAAAGTACAATTTGTTGCCGATGAAGTAACTATAGCTCTAAATACAGTAGTTATGCTTAAAGCATCTGAGGTAAAATTGGCCGTTGTTGCTGTTGGATTTGTCTCGTTTACAAAACCGGAGCCTGAATCACTTTGCCATTGATAGCTTAATGTTCCTGATCCTCCGTTTATGGAAGCCGTTACACTTAAACTTACTGTTCCTCCAACACAAATAGCAGCAGGAGTTGCTGGCTGTCCTGCAATAGTTGTAACGAAAACCAGAGCAGTATTGGAGTAAACTTCACAACCGCTGAAAGCCTGTGTAATTCTAACCCTGTAATATAAGTTTGAAGTTAATACTGCTGTTGTATAAGTATCTGTTGTAGCTCCTGTTCCTCCCATTACATTTGCCCAGCCTGATGTTCCGTCTGTAGAACTTTCCCACTGATAGATTAAGGTTCCGCCAGAAGCATCGGCTGAAACGGCAGCATTCATCGTATAGGTTGTGCCCGAACATATTGTGTTTCCGAAGGGCTGCTGTGTAACAACCGGATCTGGAATTACATCAACCAACACATTGTTTGAAGTAACCAGACCACAACCGTTTCCAGTTGCTGAAACTTCTGCTCTGTAATAGGTATCAGCAGTAAGAACCGGAGTTGTATAGGTATTTGAATTTGCTCCCGAAATTGACGCAAAGCTCACATTATCCGAACTGCTGAACCATTGATAATTTAGACCTGGTGTTCCGCCATTTGCAGCAACCGTTAAGGTAAATGTTCCGCCGCTGCACACAATTCCCCCGGCTGGCTGAGCTGTAATGGCAGGATCCGGAACAACGGTTGCTGTAACCGGATTTGAAGTTAATGTACAATTTGTTGTTGATGAAGTTACTAAAACCCGAAAAACAGTTGTGCTATTTAAAGCGTCTGAGGTAAAATTGGTCGTTGTTGCCGTTGGGTTTGTTTCATTTACAAAACCCGAACCTGAATCACTCTGCCATTGGTAACTTAAGGTTCCCGATCCGCCGTTTGAAGAAGCGGTTACACTGATATTGACAATGCCTCCAATACAAACTGCCGCAGGCGTTGCAGGCTGCGCTGTAATGGCAGTAACATTTACTAATGCCGGATTTGAGAAAGCTTCACAGCCGCTTACTGATTGTGTGATTCTGGCCCTAAAATATAAATTAGAAGTTAATGTCGAAGTTGTATAGGTATCTGAATTAGCTCCTGTCCCGCCTGAAACATTTGTCCAGCCAGAAGCTCCATCAACAGAACTTTGCCATTGATAAGCAATTGTTCCTGCTGCTAAATTTGTTGTCGTTGCAGCAACATTCATTGTGTGCGTATTACCGGAACAAATTGTATTTCCAACAGGCTGTGTTGTAATTACAGGGTCCTGAATAATGGTAACTTTTGCAACATTACTCGTAATTTGGGCACAAGAACTAGACACATTTACTCTGTAATAATATTCTCCGGCAGTTAAAGAATTACTTGATGTAAATGATGCATTTGTCTGACCGGAAATGTCTGTCCAACCCGTTGTTCCATCTGCCGAAGATTGCCATTGATACATATACGGAGCAATGCTTCCTGATGGAGTTGTGTTTAAAGTGATCGTTCCGCCTTCGCAGATTGTACTGTCACTTGCTAATGCTGAAGCAGTCAAATCTGCTGGTCTGGCGATATTTACCTCATCTGAATATGACGTACAGGAGCCATTGCTGATCGTCCATTTTAATCTTGTTGTTCCGACAGAAATAGAAGTTACGGTTGTATTAAAAGCATTTGGATTTGTAATAAGGGCCGTATTTCCGGGATTCGAAACAAATGTCCATGTCCCGGTTCCGGTCGAAGGATTATTTCCGTTTAAAGTTGCTGTTGAAGCGTTACAAATAGTTTGATCTATTCCTGCATGGGCAAGCGGCGGCAAAGGATTTATAGTAACTGAAACTGTGCTTGAACTTGGAGGGCATGATCCGTTTGAAATTGTCCACTGAAATTCATAAACTCCTGCCTGAGTGCCAAAAACAGAGGTTGTTGGGGATGCTGGCGTTTCAAAAACTACAGTTGTCGGTCCTGAAATTTGTGACCAAAGTCCCGTCCCAATTGCTGGTGTATTGGCCGCTAAATTTAAGGCTTGAAATTCACATATTGAAATTGGCGTTCCTGCTGCTGAAGTTGTTGGCAGAGGATCAGCCGTTATTGTAACATCATCAAAAAAGACACAGGAAAGATTGGTTGCTGTCCAGCGTAAAACATAAATTCCGGCTCCGTTTGGCGTAAAAGTAGAAGTTGGACTTGCTGTATTCGAAAAAGATCCGGCTGCAGGTCCGCTAAATTGTGACCATTCCCCGCTTCCTACTGTGATTGCATTGGCTGCCAAAGTTGCTGTTGAAGACTGGCAGATCGTTTGGTCTGGTCCGGCTTGAGGAACCGTTAAATCTGCTGTAACAGTAATCTGCACATTCGTGGTTGTTGGTGTACATACTGTTCCGTTTGTAACGGTCCAGCTAAAAACATAAACCCCTCCTGTTTGTGTTAAATTTGAAACTGTTGTTGTTGGCAGAATTTCAGAACTGAAAACAGCTGTTGTAGGTCCGGAAACCTGGGCCCATTTTCCTGTTCCAACTGCTGGCGGTGTTGCTGTAAGTTCTGTCGTAGAGCCACAAACAGCATTATCGCCTTCTGCAGCTGCCGCTGAAGGTGAAGCAGCATATTCAACCCGGACCTGATCCGAATTACTACAGCTTCCGGAACTTACTGTCCAGTTAAAAACATAAATTCCAAATCCAGGATTTGTATATTTTGCATTTGGAAGTGCTGCATTATCAAAAGTTCCTCCTGATGGCCCTGACAGAACAGTCCATAAACCTGTTCCCTGAATTGGATTAGTCGCCGCAAGCTGAATTTCCTGCGCAGGCAGACTGGCACTGCACAAAACCTGATCTGGTCCCGCGCTAGCCGTAGAGGCCTGACCATTAACAGTAACCTGAATATCATCTGAAGATTCAGGACAAGAACCCTGCGCCGGAATCGTATATCTAAAAACATATACTCCGGTGTTAAACCAGTCACAGAAGCGCTATTATTTCCCGTTTGTGTAATGGTAGGCGCGCCGCTTCCTCCGGAAACATAATTCCAGGTTCCTGTGCTGGTTTCGTTTCCTACCAAATAAAGAGGTCCAACTAAACAGGTTGAAAAATCCGAACCCGCCGCTGCAGCTTCCGTTACTTTTATACTTACCTGATCTTTGCTTGACGGACAATTTATTCCTGTAGAAGTGGTCCATTCTAAAATATATTCTCCTGTTATTAATCCCGATAGAGTTGAATTTGCGCTTGTTACATTAGAGAACACAGGAGAATTTGGCCCGCTTATTAACGACCATATTCCATTTGTTCCGGCATCTGGCACTGCGGCTCCAAGTGTTACACTCGTCTGGTTACAAATGGTTTGATCTGTTCCTGCAATAGCTGTTGATGGTGGCTGGCTGACATTCAGCTGAACATTATCTGAAGAAACAGCGCAGGCTCCTCTTGAAATTGTCCATTTGTAAACCCATGAACCTGAAGTTAAACCTGTAATTGCAGTAGTAGGATTGGTGGGGTCTGTAATTACAGGTCCGTCTCCTCCGCTCACAAATTCCCATAAACCAGTCTCTCCAACTGCCGGGGCATTTCCTGCAAGTGTTGCTGCAGTCCCACAGACATTTTGATCATTTCCTGCCTGAGCAATTGTAATTGGTGGCGCTATTGTTACGGCAACGGTATCTTGCGCATCTGTACATCCTACATTGCTTACTGTCCATTGAAATTCATAATTTCCGTCACTTAATCCTGTAACTGTTGTATTAAATTGAGCGGGATTTGTAATTGTTGCCGCTGTTCCTGCCGTCTGTATCCATAAACCTGTTCCCGGAGAAGGATTATTTGCGGCTAATGTCACAGTAGTTGTTCCTGTCGCAAGACATTGGTCTGTTCCCGCATTTGCAGTAGCTCCCTGTGCTGCATTTGTAGATACATCAACGCTGTCTGAAGAGCTTCCGCAGCCGTTTACAATTGTCCATGTAAAAGTGTAAGCTGTATTTTGTGCCAATCCCAAAGCAATGGCATTTGGGTCGTTTGCATTATTAAAAGTTATCCCTGCACTTGGAGAAACGGTCCATGTTCCTATTTCGCTTGTAATCGTTGCATTTCCCTGCAGCTGAACCGGCGCACCAAAACAAATAGACTGGTCATTTCCTGCCTGGGCCGGTGTAGGTGTTGCGCTCGACACAATAACTTCGGCAATGCTTTGTGTAACCTCACAGGCAGGACCGCCGGAAATCGTCCACCTAAACCTGTATTTGCCATTTACTAATCCAGAAACGGTGGTTTCAGGATTTTTAACATCCGAAAAGGCTGCCGTAGAAGGTCCTGAAACCTGCGACCATGTTCCTCGTCCCCGCGTTGGTGTATTTCCTGCTAATTGAGCCGTTGTTAAATTACAAGCCAAGTTCTGTAGCGTCCCTCCGCTTGACGCTGAAGGCGGTGCTGATATTACTATTGAAACATCATCATAAACCGTTTCGCACTGGCTTCCCGGGTTTGGTGCTTTTATCAACCTTACAACATAAGTACCTGAAACCCGTAAACTATCAATTGTTACCGCATTTCCCGAAAAATTCACCAAAGGTGTTGGAAACGAAGGATATGTTGCGGTATAAGGCGTTGGACCGCTTACAATCTGCCAGCTCATTTGTCCGTTACCGGTTGAAGTAACCGGGATAGTGGCAGAGAATTCACTGCAGCCTAATGTCTGATCCGGACCTGCCGATATGACTATGACTTCTTCTAAAGTAACATTGTAAGTTCCTGTAGACGTACATCCTGTAGTGCTATTATTTAAGGTATATAAAAAATTGTAGGTTCCAAGCACACTCATACCTGTAACCAATGTCGAAGATGAGTTCGGGTTTTGAATGTTTGCTGTAATGGGACCTCCAGTCTGGGTCCACTGCACCGTTTCATTGACATACAATGGAATTGTTCCCTGCAAAACCGTTGAGGTTCTTGCGTCACAATAAATTAAATTGGCATCTCCCACATCGGTGACGTCAGCTGTTGGCGCTGGAACTGTTATGGTAACTTCATCAGTTCCATTGGCACAATTACCTGTAACTGTCCATCTTAAAACATAGGTTCCTTCTACAAGACCATTAACATTGGTATCGTTATCATTTGGGTTCGAGAAATTCGGAATATTTGGGCCGGAAACTACAGTCCACATTCCTTGCTGCTGTCCCGGAGTATTTCCTCCAAAGCTTCCGTTAAGGTTTACATTCTGTGTGGAAGAATAACAATTTGAAAGTGTAATATCTGCTCCCGCTGTAACAGGTTCAATACCTCCCAGGGTAGTAATGACAACTTCATCAAAACTCTGGCAGTTGGATGCGCTGTTAACGATTGTCCATCTTAAAGTAGTACTTCCGGAACTTGCTCCGGAAACTGTAATGGAAGCATTTGGCGAATTTGGATTGCTGATACTAATACCCGCATTATTATTTCCCTCAATGGACCAAGTCCCTGTTTCAGAAGCGCCAACTGCATTTCCATTTAAAACATACGTTCCATGGCAATAGGTTTGGTCTGTTCCCGCTTTTGCTAGTGTTATGGGCTTGATTGTAATGAGAAAATCATCGGAAACAGTTGATCCGTCCTGGCATTGCGCGGTAAGCCTAAAACCGTAAGAATTGCCAGGGCTTGCACCCCTTACTAAACTCTGAAGACTTGTTGGATCGTCTATCACAACCGCAAGTCCTGATATCTGAGTCCAGACAGGATTCTGCAGATACCCTAATCCTGCATCAGTATTTGCCGTCCCTAATAATAAAAACTGATCAAAAGGCAGACCTCCTTCTCCACCAGGGCAGATTATCCTGTCTACGTTTGCATTTACGGTACAGTTCTGAGAAAAAGATAATACAGGCAAAAGAAATATAATGGATAACAAAACTTTTTGTACTGCTTTAAAATCCAAAAGTGGGTAAATTAATTTCATACATCTTTTATTTAAAACTTAAAAAATGAATTACTGTCTATAGATAATGGTATTTAAAACTATAAATGATTTGGTTTTAAAATCTTGCTTATTATCAAATTAAAATATGGGCACTTGTTCGTTAAGGGATCTGCTTGATATAGATGTTTTAAAAGAGGAAGTAGATTTGATTAAAAAAAAAATAAAGCCTTAATTACAAACACTTTACGTAAAATTACAAAAAAAAATGTTAACAAATTTTAATCTTATTAATCTTATTAATCTTATTTTAGATTAAATAATATATCAGAGAGACTAAAATTATAAAACGTGTACAAATTTTCGAACATAACTTGGTTGCAACTTATAATCTGCAACATGTTTTTTACTCTTGGTATCCTTTTTTTTAAAAATTGCACTTTTATAATTAATTCTAAAAAATTAAATATTTATTCAAAGCTGGCTGGGCATATCTACAACAATATCAAAAAGTTAGAAATTTTTAACAAAATTTTTAACACATATTATAAAATTAACTAACTTTACTAATACTCCTAATAATCAAGCATTTAAAACATTCTGCACTTTTTTTGATTCAACAAAAAACCATTATTTATGAAAAGTAAATTCTTACTCTTTGCAGTACTAGCATTGCTTCCATTAAGTGTAATGCAATCTCAAGAAAATTCTTCAACGCAAAACTGGCCTGACAGAACGGTTTTACCAATTGAAGCTTACCAAAAAACAGGTAAGATAGAGCCTAACATTAAGGATTCTGATCCCATTGAATGGCCTAAAGAAATTAGTGCTCCTCAGGGAGCTCCTAATGTGCTTTTAATACTAATTGATGATGTTGGTTTTGGTGCTACCTCTACATTTGGAGGTCCTGTTCCAACACCTAATTTTGATGCGCTGGCTAAAAACGGACTGCAGTACAATCGTTTTCATACCACGGCCGTGTGCTCGCCTTCAAGAGCCTCTCTTATTACAGGAAGAAATCATCATACTGCAGCTACGGGGATCATTATGGAGTTCTCTACCCCTTATCCCGGTTATAACAGTCTAGTTCCAAAAAGCGTTGCTACTATCGGAAAAATATTAACAGACAATGGCTACGGGACTTCCTGGTTTGGTAAAAACCATAACGTACCAGATTGGCAGTCCACTCCTGCCGGGCCCTTCTACTTATGGCCTACAGGTTTAGGTTTTGAATATTTTTATGGCTTTTTAGGTGCAGATGCGCATCAGTTCAGGCCTTCCTTAATTGAAGGAACAAAACCTATAGACCCATATTTGGTTGATGGTAAAGTAGATCCTGATTATGTATTGGATAAAGATTTAGCCAATCATGCTATAAAATGGATTCAGACACAAAAGGCAGTTTCTCCCAATAAGCCGTTTTTTGCCTATTATACTCCAGGTACAGCGCACGCACCGCATCAGGCGCCAAAAGAATGGATTGCAAAATTTAAAGGAAAATTTGATCAGGGTTTTGACAAACAGCGCATTGCAACATATGAAAACCAAAAGAAATTAGGGATCATTCCTAAAGATGCTAAACTGGCGCCAACTCCTGATGATTATCAAAAATGGGATGCACTTAGCCCAAATATGAAAAAAGTGGTAGCCAGAGAAATGGAAGTGTATGCAGCACAGCTTGCCTTTTGTGATTACCAGATTGGAAGGGTAATTCAGTCCATTAAAGACTTAGGAGAACTTGACAATACACTTATCATCTACATCATGGGAGATAATGGGGCCAGCGCTGAAGACCCGACCGGACAAGGACTAACCAGTGAAATTGGAATTATGGTAAACGGGGAAAAAGATACGGAGGAATTTATGCTGAAGAACCTCGATGAATTTGGAGGACCGTGGATGCAGGAACATTACTCCCAAAGCTGGGCGCATGCCATGAACACTCCATACCAATGGGATAAAAAAATTGCTTCACATCTGGGAGGCACAAGAACAGGAATGGTGATTTCCTGGCCAAAAAGAATCAAACAGACTGGACAAATCCGAAGCCAGTATGCTCATATTACAGATATTGTTCCTACTATTTTGGAAGCCGCTAATATTCCTGCCCCTAATTCAGTAGATGGATTCAAACAGGTGCCAATGGCAGGAAAAAGTCTTGTTTACAGTTTTGACAATGCTTCTGCTCCCGAAACACATACCACCCAGTACTACGAGATTATAGCCAACAGGGGAATTTATAAAGACGGCTGGCTGGCCAATACAACACCTAGAAACTTACCTTGGCAGGGACACCCTATTCCCTCAGAAGATCCCATGAAGGATTATAAATGGGAATTGTACGATCTGAAAAAAGATTTCAGCCAGGCTGAAAATGTAGCTGCCAAAAATCCTGAAAAATTAAAAGAGCTTCAAAAAGCCTTTTTGGATGAAGGACGCAAATATAATGTGTTCCCACTTGATGACCGCTATATAGATAGGGTCAATCCTGAAAACCGCCCTAACTTAAACAAAGGCAGAACCAGCTATGTTTATCATGAAGGAAATTCCCGTATAACAGAGGGAATGGCACCAAATATGAAAAACACTTCTTTCAGTATTACTGCAGATATAGAAGTAAAAGCAGGCGACGAAGGAATGATTATCACTCAAGGCGGGTATTTTGCCGGTTTGGCTTTAATGCTTCAGAAAGGAAAGCCAACCTTTGCTTATGCCTTTTCACACTATCCCCAGTCAAAATGGTCGATTCAGTCGCCAACCGCTTTGACAGCTGGTAAACACAACATTACAGTGAATTTTGATTATTCCGGCGGCGGTACAGGAAAAGCGGCAAAAGTAACTTTATTGGTCGATGGAAAAGAAGCCGCTAAAGGCGATATTCCAAAAACAGTTCCCAGCAGGTTCTCTGCTGACGAAACCCTCGATGTCGGAGAAGATTTTGGAACTCCGGTAAATAGAAGCTACGATGTCCCTTTCACCTTTCAGGGAGAAATTGAGAAAGTTACCGTGAATTTGAAATAATACGCGGTATAGTTGTAAAATAAAATTAAAAAGAGCTGCGGACAGGATTTTATAAATCTGTATGCGCAGCTCTTTTTATCTATTCTGCTATCAGCTTATATCGATATCTTTTGATCTATATGGGGCCTGATCCGCTATAATTTTCTAAATAAGTAAATCAAAATTTCTTCTTCCAATTCCTTAGCAAGATTCTCTGATTTTATTCTTTGACTGAATTTTTTTTCAATTTTTTTTCTATACTTTTCGGCATTTTTTTTTACAGGCACAATACTCATCACAAATCATTTTGAATCTATCATCTACCAAATAGAAAATCTTGATAGACTCAAAATATTCAGCAAATTTTGCAGTATGTAATTCATCTGGTATTGACATATTGGAAAAATTTTAATTAAGCCAAACTAATTTACGCAGAAATAAGAAACAATAAATTTAAACAATGTTTCAAAATATAAAATGGAACCTAGTTTTTATGATTAGAATCAAGTGTTGTTAATTTCTTAGAAAAAGGCATAATAATACTAATTAGTGTTCTTACACTACAATCCCCCGCTTCCATCATCTACATTTGTCTTTGCTCGTTTAAAAGGTTTTTCCTTTTTTGAAAAAATATTGCTGTAAATAAAATTCAATTGAAATGCGTTAACTACTTTATCATTTACTGTCCTTGGCATTATATCACAGGCATAAGAAGCCTCAATCTGCATATTATCATTAAGAGGCAGTCCAAAACCACCCGTTATTCTATTACGGTCAAAGAATTCGGGACCGCTGACTGCGCTTTTGGTCTTAAAATAAATTTCCTCAGAACCAAAGAGATAAACTGAGTTATTTTTTATTTTAAAAAAGAGCAGCGGATAAACAGCTTTTATTTGAAATCTAAATCGTTCCACAGCTTCAAATTTGGAATTCTTATCTTCAAGAAATCGATCCTCAAACCTGCCTCGAAGATTGATCTTAAGCCGGTTTTCTTTAAATAAGTTATAAGATGCCTGTAAAGCAATTCTAAATTCAGGGGCTTTTTCCTAATTCAGTTCTGGAACATTACTGTTGTGAAAATAGGCAATAAAGGCAGAAAGCTTCCATCGCTGTGAAGGATAATAATGAATCCATGCTCTCAAATAGACCTGGGTAAGATTATGAAACATATTTCTGCTGTCGGGAATACTGCTGGTGTTTAAACCAGCATCAGCCTGAATTACCCAATTTTGATTAATATCTTTAGTGAAGGCATATTCGTTCCAAAACTGATTTAATTTATCAGTTTGACTATAAGAATTTAAATTCAGTAGCAATAAGAATAATAACAAAATTTTAATTCTCATGACTGCGTTTTAAAGTTATTAAAAGAAATTCTCACTCGAGTCTCATACGTTTTTAACAGCACTTAGATTGATCACATCTAATTTAGTAAATTATTTCATCTAATAAATCAAGCTCCCATATAGAAATACTATAGATATGATTTACTTTTTCAAAACTTTAAAACATACTTTGATAAGTTAAAGAATCGATTTACATTCTTCGATTTGCTGCATATTATCCAGAAAAAATTAATACTGAATCTTATGAAAATTAACTAAAAATTATCCAACTACATTTAGTGGCAAAATCAGAGTAAACTGAAATACAATTTACACCAATCCCCAACGGGACATCCAAACCAAAATACTGAAGCCATATAAAGACAGCTTCTACTTCCAGTAAGCCAATCTCTTTAAGTCCTCCATAAAATGGTTTGTAATCTGTCCTTTAGGGGTCACTACACAGCCAAATGGCGTCAATTGAAGACAATTGACGCCATTTTTTCATTTACGCAATTAAATACGCTAACTTTTAATCATTTTTTCTTTTTTTTCTTTTTTAGATCACTCTAAAATAAAGAAACAACTGTAAAGGAATATTTATTTAAACTTAACAGGATTCGAACAACAAATAGAAGAGAAATTACGACTCCATAATATCCTAAATTGCATATGATGACATTTCTTTTAAAAATGTTTATCATTTCATCATTATTTGAATTTTCTACTGTTATACCTTCGATTATTAATTTTGTATAAAATTTGGATTTGTTGCAATTTTTATAAAATAAATTACGGCAATATATTTTACTGCAAACAAAATATCAGATCACCCTCGAACTTGTTTTAATAAATCATGTGGATAGCCCAAAGAAACTGCACTGAGCTGATCTAAAATTGTAATTTGATCTGCGGTAAGCTGAAAAGATACTGCCTTCAAAGCATCATTTAAATGAGAAACAGCTCTAGCTCCAACTATTGGAAAAGCATCCTTTGATAAAATCCATGCAAAAGCTACCTGACCCGGTGTACTACCCAGTTCCTCAGAAATTACGATAAGTTGATCTATGATTTTTCTTGTAAAATAATCTTCCTTATATTCTGAATCTGAATTGGGATTTATACGTCCGGATTCTCCCTGACGGTATTTTCCTGTCAGCAGCCCACCGGCTAATGGCGAATACATCATTGTCCCTAAACCAAATTCTGAAGCCATCGGTATAAATTCCCTGTCGGCAGTGCGCTGTACTAAATTATATTCAATTTGAATTGCGCTTAGATTTGTACTTTTTGCGATTGCAGCAACTTTCCATGCAGGAAAATTGGTTAAACCTGTATAAAGAACTTTTCCGGCGTTTACTAAATCCTCCAAACCACGTACAATTTCATCAATAGGTGTAACACCGTCATCAAAATGCGGCATGTAAACATCAATATAATCCGTTTTTAATCGTTTCAGGCTTGATTCTACAGCTTGTCTCATCGCCTTACGATGATTTCCGTAGTTGCTTATTACAGGGTTATTTTCATTGCTTTGCGTATATTTTGTACATATAATAAAATTGCTTCGCTGATGCTCTACAAACTTCCCAACAAGTTCTTCTGCTTCACCAAGCTGGTAACGGTCAGAGATGTCTATAAAATTCCCTCCGGCATCGGCGTAAGCAGTTAAAATTTGTTTCGCTTCTTCGGCATTAGATCCATACCCTTTTCGGTTTCCCAACATAGCGGCTCCTAAAATGAGTTCACTTGCATATAAACCTGTTTTCTTTCCAAATAATTTATTTTTCATGACTTTTATTTTATGAAGCAAAATTACACAGAAGGTTCAACACATACAATTACGGCTAAATTCAACCCTATCAGATTTTTATTTTTACTATTTTTACTGTAGAAAATCATCATATGACTTATCAAAAAAAATTACCTGTTTCCTTAGATTGTGGATTAAATTTATTTCTCGAAGTAATAAACGGAAAGTGGAAACTTGCTTTGATCTGGAGTATTTATTCGGGAATTAAAAGACCCGGAGAATTACAAAGAAAAATTCCAAAGGCAAGCCGAAGAGTTTTGGATACGCAGCTGAAACAACTCATTGATCATGGAATTCTCTCTAAAATTGATTTTAATGAAATTCCTTTAAAAGTGGAATATAAATTAACACCTTTAGGAGAAACACTTATACCCGTTATTGCTCTTACTGCAAAATGGGGCGAAACGCATCGTGAAGAATTAGAGCATTTGATAATCTCACAAGTTTAACTTCGATTTTTAATCTATAGTTTTTGTATTAATTCAAAAACTGAAAAATTAGAAAACTATAATTTTATCAAAATAAATCTATCTATACTGATCTAAAAATGCTTTTAAAGCCTTTGAAGGTAGTTCATCATTTCTATAAATTAACAGTGTAGTCATTGTAGCGAGTTCTTTAAAAAAAGCTTTAAAAGCATCAAAAACCCCTAGTAAAATAGGGATTTTTTATTTTTGTTACCTAACCATATCCCCACAATTTGTAAACTAAAACAAAAAAATAATCAATTATTTGCTTTAAACAATTAAGTTTGAAAAAGTAATGTAATATTAATAATTAGTATAACTTATTCTGCTACACAATCAATCCGATCTTTTTTCTTGATTTTTTCAACGCCTCTTTCTGTAATTAATCCTACTGCATCGAGCATTTTAATTACGTGAATATAAGGCGTCGTGAGGTCACAGTAAGGATCTCCGGCAAAAGGAGATAATGAAAGCTCTATGATTAGACATAGAAATAATTCAAAGTCTTCGAGAGTATTTTCTTCAAATGCTTTTTGAAATACAATAAAAGGATTATCGAATTCTTCTTTCGTGAGCGACGAAAGATGATATATAGTTTCACAACGTTCAGACTCGTTTACTTTCCATTTTTTGCTTTTTTGTTGAAGACCGTAACAGGCTTTAATAAAAGAGCTCACAACACTATACAACACAAAAACACTCGAAGGATTATCCTGTTGGTAAATTTTTGATTTATAGCTATAGATTACCGCTTCGGTTAAAGATTGTTTATAATAATCAAGATGTTCAAAGTCAAAAAAGGCGTCAATTGCCCTAAATGGATTTTCTGCCGAATATTCTTCCCAATAATTAGTTTTGAAGGATATTTTATTCTTTTTCATACCAAGGAGATTTAAAATTGACAAGCGAAATTCCAGTCTTTCAAAAGGATAATCTATTACTAATTGCGGATATAATATCTGACAAAAGTGATGTTTTATGGGATATTTTTTTATCTTTGAAACTCAGGATTTTTATCCGATTGGCTTTAACTTTGAGCCTTTAGAAAATTGATATTCATTATGGAACAGAAAATACATCAGGGAAGAAACGTAAAACGCTTCAGAGAAATGCTTGGCATCAAACAAGAAGCTTTGGCTTTTGATCTGGGAAATGACTGGAATCAGAAGAAAATTTCTATGCTGGAGGCAAAAGACGTAATTGAAGATAGCCTGCTTAAACAAATTTCAGTATTATTAAAAATTCCTGTTGAAGCTTTTCAGAATTTTGATGAAGAACAAGCGATAAATATTATTTCTAATACTTTTGATAATGGAGCTTTCTTAAATACAGGTTATAGTGCTACATTTAATGTTAATCCAATTGACAAGATAATTCAACTTCATGAAGAAAAAATTGCGTTATACGAGCGTATGTTGAAAGAGAAAGATGAAATGATGGTGAGGCTTGAGAAATTGATTAGTAGATAATTGTTTATTAAGATATATTGATTTTGGAAAGAGACTTTTGAGTCTCTTTTTTTGTTTTTCATAATTTGGATTTGTAAACAATTTTAAATACAAACCAACTTTTAATTAAGCCAATTACCAAAAATCCATTAGTCACTAGCAATAAGCTTTAATACTTATTTACTAAATATTTCCAATTCAAATGTAAACTTAAGCCATTAACATCTGGAAAAATTGTTTGATTATTTATCCCAAACATAGACAATTTCCTTAGCAATTCTTTTTTCAATTGTGCTGGAATTTCAATTTCTATTAAATGACTTTTAAGATTTAAATTTTTCTCTAAAGCTACAAATTGGTTATCAGTTTTTGAGTATCTGTGTGCTGTAAACCAACCTGCTTGGGCAACTATTCTTTCATTATTCAAAGTTGGTCTTAAAATTTTTGTACTAGTAGTATTAAAAGGCGATTGATTTTTAGATAAGTCAACTCGCATTTTATCGTCGCAAGAGAGTATATATAAAAAAGAATTTTCCTTCATTGAATATTGATTTTGACAAGCAAACCATAATGCAACTAAAGGATTACTTGTCCAATCTAATAATCTTGTTTTTAGACCGAAATGTTGAGCATATATTAACCATTCCCAATCAGTTTGAAATTTTTTACTAATTAATAAAGAAGAGCGTCTTTTGAAATCTTCAAGCATTTTAATTTCAATTTCTGTAGTATCAGTTTTAGGTTCATCTCTACAAATCGATGGCAATAGTGGCTGATTAACAGATTGTCCACGAAAAAGATTTATATCATAACCTATCAGTTCAATATCGTCGATATAGATTAAAAAATCTTGAAAAGAATTTATTTTATGTTTTCTCATATAAAGCAATATTTTCTTAAAGTTAACGCTAACGTCCCTCCAGCTTGTAAAGTTGGGGCTCAATTCTCCCAAAATTAACAATTTAAGATTAAGTTTACAAATGCAAAACTAACTTTAAATTTTGCATTAAAGCTCCAATTACTTGAAACCGTTATTAACTGCAGTTATTTTTAATATATATTTAAGTTTAATTACCAAAACTGCAATTTTTGTTATTTGATCAACTTAAAATTCCTACATTAGCCAAAATAAAAAATCATATTATAGTTGTATGGGTCTATATTATCAGAAAAATATTGATAAAGTTGAAAATTGCCCTTTATCAAATCATGAAGGCGATTTAGTTTTATTTCGCTTAATTAAATCAAGTTCCATGGAACATGATGATTTATTACCAAAATCTGCAAATCCACGCTATAAAGCCACACAACACGAATGTGAAAGTTGGGGATTATCTACATATGACAATCTAAAATCTGCTGTTAGCAATTTTTTATTAATGCCTGAAAAATTAAGATCTAGATTTAGTCATGTTGCAAAAGTAAATGTGACATCCGATTTTGGAATAAAATATAAAACGCTAGATGATAAATCTCATTTTACACTTTTCCCAATGGAGGACGATAAAATATTAGATAAATTTACAGTAGTGGAAAAATTACCATGAACGATCCAAACACAAATATTTTATCCAGATTCCCTTTTGAAAATGCTCAAATGGTATCTGACTTATTATATTATGACGAGCCAATACTTTCGCACTACAAATTTAAAAATATTAATTTCTTAAAGTACCTTGTTGACTTTGATGATGATAGATTAAGATATTTGAATTTTCAAATTGATGAATACAATCTTTATAGGTTGATTTCCGGAATTGATAATCTACATCAAATATTATTTGATTCTGCTAATTTTTATACCTTTTTATATTTATCAGATGTTGAAATGATTTCTGGGAATAATATTCAGACATTTCAAATAACGGTTGATGAATTAAATCCATTGTATATACCTGGTGAAAATTCCTATGTAGATAATAGATTTATTAAATTACCACAATATGAAAATTTGGTCAATAAATTTTTTGAAACGGCTTATCTAGAAAAATTAATAGAAAATGCTTTCTATTTAAAGTTTGAACCTACTGCATCAACTTATGATGGTTCTCTGGGAATTATCGAATTAAGTAAACTTTTAAATCTTGTAACTACATCTTATAAGAATTTCACAAAGATTGACTTTTTTAAACATTTCGGAAATCAAATAGCTGATAGTAGAAAATTAACTAGATTATACAATTCAATTTTATCTTATATAGACCCGAGAACAGTTCAGTATAAATTTGGAAGTTTTGAAGTAGGTGTGGCTATTGATCATACTATGAAAAATAATATTGGGGATAAAGCAATAAAAAATTGGGTTGATGAAGTCGAAGATAAATTTAAAAAATCTGTTTTAGAATTAGATTATTCTAATGAAGAAGAAGTTGATATATTAATAGAGAGAGAAGCTTACACCCAAAAAGAAATTGATAGTATATTCAAGCCGATTCTTAAAATTTCACAGGATTCAGATTATACTTTTGAATATAAAGATTCGGATGTTGCTCGATATAAAGAAATTGTTATCAAAAAAGAAAGTATTATTAATAAATTATCTCCAACTCCTTTGAAAAAAGTAATGGAAGAAGAAAAAGATGAAGAGATTGAATATTTGAATATAATCGTCCCAAAAGTTGTTGGAAAAGAACTAAGTACATCTAAAATCAAACTCGAGAATACTCTTTTTAATCAAGTAAATATGTACAAGTTGACTAATGAAAACTTTGCAGAATATGGCTATCATTTTGATTTTGAAATTTCTATTGAAGTACAATTGTCATCTGACGCTGGAAAAGCCGTATTGATTGCAGTGTTTGAAAATGAAACATTTAAATATATGGCTGAAAACGATAACTTAAAGGCATCTCTTAAAAAGATAATCGATAAAATTGCGGAATATCTTTATGAAAAATCTAAAAAATAGATATTAATTTTTCTATTTAGGACAATGTTTCTTGCTACGATACAATTGCAAATTGCAGTTAAGGTATTGTTACTACAGCGAGGTTAAATATACCAACTTTCTAGTATTAAAATAAAAAACCCCCGCTCTACGAAGTGTTTCTCTTTACGCTGCGCAAATGTCTCTGACTTTGCGTCATTTTAAACAAATATAATAGAAAAACAAAGACTTCATAAAGTCTCTGACTTTAAAACTAATTTTCTTAGAATATTTTTCCTAAATGTAAAAATATCCAAGACAATAATAAGAACAAACAGTAAAAAGTCGGGAGACTTTTATCTGGTTTATAATTTCTAAGGAACAAAAAAATTGCGCAAAGTCAGAGATATTTGCGCAGCAACACACTTTGGGCAACTGGAAATAGTTGCTAATTTACTTGAAACTTAAAATTCGTAAATTTTACGTAACTCTATTATCATCATTTCAAGATAACGAAGAACACTTTCTTTATTGTCATTTTCAACATATTTATGATATTCAAGCCAAAACGGACTCAATCCAAAGTGTTCCCTGTATAACTTTGTAATTTGTTTACTGTTTTTTAAAAACTCTTCTGAGTTAACTTCGTGCTTCAATGCTTCGGTATAAAAATACTCAATAAGCTTGTATTTATCATTCATAGCTAGTTATTTTTTGGTCTTGTTTATAGATGAATAGAATAAATAAAGGTAAAGAAATGTAAAATATAAATTTCGTAATATCCCCCTGCTGGCGCGAGCGTCCGCTCGTGAGCACAATCTTTTTAAAGAAATTCAATATTCACGAGCGGGACGCTCGCGCCAGCAAAGGGCGATTTTTAGTTATGCTCTAATTTTATCAAATAAACTTGGCATTGTCGGATTTCCATCCTCTTTTAGCATACCTGTTTCTGCTCTACTAAATAATGATTGTAAAATTAAGCTTCTATCTTCTTGAGTTATTGTGGTGTCTTTAATTAGTGAAAGATAAAAGACTGTAAGTTTTTCTCTTTCTTCTGCATCTCGAGCTAAATGAAAGCTGGAAAACATTGCTTTTTTTACTGCTTGTATACCAAAGAAAAGGAACGATATAAAGGTTATAAAAATTATTGACCACCTAATTGCTCTTACTGGTTCTTTTGAGAAAATGCTTTCTAGCATATCTTCCGGACTTAACCATAATATTGAAAAAAGTAAAGAAGTTCCAAGAATAACAAGAAATATTAACCATTTCATAAATTTATGTCCTTCAATATTTAATTCATTAGCTCTTTGTTTCCAGTACACGGCAGGGACTTGAAACTTCATTTGCTCTTTATATGTTTGTTCTAAATCTATTTTAGATTGTATTGATTTTTTTAAAAGTTTAATAGCATTAGCATTGCTTTTTTTCATTTCTTTATCAGCCTTTGATACCCATTCCTCATAAATTTCGAAAAACTGTTCATCCCATTTTTCTTTAAGATTTTTTAAGTTTTCAATTTCTTGAGAAGTTGATTCTTTTGTATTTTTTAATATTTCGCCAAATTTGTCTATAGTATCGTTATTTTCGGCTAAAAACCTATTTCTTATTTCTGAAAAATATATTTCTTCACTTTGACCTAAGGAGATCAGATTAATATCTTGCATTTCAAAATTAATAGCTAGAACAATTCCCTTTAGGTAGTTTTGATTAATGAAATTAACATTTTGAATGTTATTTACAAAATTAGCATATGCACCATCAATAAATTCGGGATCTTTTAAATATAATTTTTCTAAAAATTGAGTTTTGGGAGAATTACTTAATAGGACTGTGTTCGGAATTTTTGAAATTACTCTTTGTATTTCTCTATTTACATCCAATTGAGGTTTTGTGTTATTAACTGAATTTTCGATTGTAATTAATAATTTTGAAAAAAATGTTAATGAGTGATTAAAAAAAGGGTTTTTTGCGAAAATTAAATTTTTCCACGAATCTATTTGTTCTTCAACGAAATTATGTAATCCTATTATATCATATGTTATTTCAAACTTTTCTGCAGGTATTTTTAAAGTAAAAACACTATCCCTGAGAATATTATCATTTTGCAATTTATTGACATTTAAAATAAAATCTGAGTTTTTCATTAGTTTTGGATTGATTTAGATTCCTGACTCTGTGGTAAAATTGCTGGTAACTTAATTTATATGTGTAACAAAAACCACACAAAGCTCCAAAATTTAAGTTGATAAGAATAACAAACGTCATACTTTATTTAAATCAAATATATTCATAATTCTTTATAATTTATCAAAAGGACTTTTAATTTGTTGAACCAGATCGCGCGGATTTGTAATCCGTGTCCGCAAAGTATATCTTACCAAATTTAAAAAAGAAAATCCAATTCATAAAAACTACCAAATTCATAAAAAAAACCTCCAAAGATTAACTTTGAAGGTTTTTGGAAATTTCCTGAGTAGAAATCTTCACGAATATAAGATTTCTATTTTTTTGAATTTAATATCCTTCTGATTTTTTTTTCGTTATTGATCTTGATTCCCTCTGCTTCTACTAGCTTTAAATCTTCTAAAAACTCATCTTTAAAAGTGGAGTTGGGTTCTTCAAACGGCAGATCTTTTAGTTTTATATAAAGAGCCTCTGCTTCCCTATAATTCCCTTGTAATAAAAGCAGCAGTGGTCTGTTAGAAACCGGATATTTTGATTCGGGATCATACTTTATACTTTGATCTAAATAATACGCAACATCATTTAGCTGTTGCGTTACGATGCTATACCAAGCCAGGCTATTATAATGGCGCCCCATTTGTTTTTTTACAACGCTATTGGGAACAATTTTATAATAAGCAGAGTCTAAAGCTACCAAATCAAGATAATGAGCCCGTATATCGTTATTTGACTTTAATGATGAAATACCGGACTTTAAAAAATAGTTACGATACTCTTCAATACGATCAGTATCTGAGGTAAATAGCATTTGCGACCTGGTATCTAAAGTATAACGATAAGAAATTAAGCTCATTTGATACTTATAAGCAATATCATTTGTTGATTTTAAAATGTTTGAGATTAATGAATCAGCTCTGCTTATGTCGTTTTCCTGCAAATAGTATTCGTAAAATTTCAATAAAATATCCGGTTTTTTACCGCTGATAAGCTTTGCTGTATTTTTCTTTTTTAAATTAAATTCATCTCTTATGGTATCTGTTTCTATCTTGTTATTTTGATAATCTACATTGAATTTTACTTTTGCCTGAGATCTCGTGATACTTAGCATTAGTAACACGAAAGATAATATGGTTGTTAATTTCATTTTTAAACTTTATTTAAATTTAGTTCCTGCCCGACATTCTTTCAATACAATAACATGTTTTAGTAATTGAGATTAACGTCAAATGTTATTCTCATATCATTATTAAATGTGTTGTAATTTCAAAAAAAATCCGGCAATATCTTTTATTGAATAGATTGAAAGCAGATTGTATACTGCTAATTTGACATATCTTTGGCTGTCAATTTTTGAATTTAACCTATTTTTGGTATTAAATAAAGAGAAGAAAAACCCGATGAAACAGAAGTCTCGGGATGGTTAAATTTTTGATTTTTATTATAAAAATCAGAATCTACAGTTTGTAAAGCGGGTACATTAAATACTAAAAAAACACTGGCAGATGGAGCGCAAGTGCATTTAGAATCTTTACAATTATTATTACAGCAATGATGTTTTTTATCTTTATGACCAGCAACAGCATCACAACAATCTTTTTTACTTTTAGCAGATGACATTTCTATGGCAAAATGATCTCTTTTAGATTTACTTCCGCACGCAAAAGTAGTATCCGACATCAGAAAAATGCCTAATAATAGAAATGCTAAAAAGTAAAATTTTCTCATTAGTAAAATTAAATCTTATACAAACATAATAATTATACCCTATTCAATACTTGTTTGTTAAATATTATTGTTTAAAAACGTAAGCGTTTTTATTTTTCTCTCAGAGGATTATTATTTTTAATTAAATAAATAACCCATAAAAGCCATTTCAATCGAAATCTCTTCTACTTTTGCCGAATGTTAGAAATTCTTTACCAGGACGAATATATTGTTGCCATTAATAAACCAAGCGGGTTGTTGGTTCACAAATCATTTTATGCGCGCGATGCAAAAGTGTATGCCATTCAGGAATTAAGAAATCAAATAGGTCAACACGTTTATCCTATTCATCGGTTAGACCGCAAAACATCTGGTGTTTTGTTATTTGCGCTGGATAAAGAGGTTTTGAAAACTATGAATGATCGTTTTGCTACACGCGAAGTCGAAAAAAAATATTTAGCCATTTTACGTGGCTGGTCTCCTCAGGAACTAACAATTGATTATGATTTAACTAATGATGATGACATTACACAAAATGCAATAACATACTTTCATCGTTTGCAAAATGCCGAAGTTGACTTAGAATTTAACAATAAACCAACGTCACGATATTGTTTGGTAGAAGCGATTCCTGAAACTGGGCGTATGCATCAATTACGAAAACATTTTAAACATATTTTTCATCCCATTTTAGGAAGCCGCCCACATGGCTGCAACAAACAAAATAAATTATGGCTGGAGAATTTTGATCTGAAAGGAATGATGCTTCATGCACATCAGTTAATTTTTAATCATCCAATAAGCAATAAGCAACTTATCATGAATGCAAAAATTAATGAAGAGTTTAGCAGAGTTGGCACTATCCTTAATCTCGATTTGAGTAAGTACAAATAGATATTATTGTAATACATAAAAAAATTAAACACATAGAAACATAGATTTTATGTGTTTGAAAAAGTAAATTAAAAAGAAACTTGTTTCTCACACATAGTTCGATCCCGAAACCTCCCTTATCTATGTGCAAGAAATATGTTTTTGATTTCGAAATTTTGGTGTAAATTTACACCAATCTAAAAACTTTATTTTATGACACGACAAAGTATATCATTAACTGCCCGTAATGAAGAGTGGTTGCGAAATCAGGTTAATACAGAAGAGTTTAGCAGTAAAAGTGAAGCTATTAACTATTTGATTAAGCAAGCTCGTTCACAAGAAGAATATTATGAATTTGTGAGAGCTAAAATAGATAAGGGAGAAAAAAGCGGTTTTGCAAAAAAACAAACCAGAGAAGAAATGTTAGCCGAATTTAAAAAAGATTTGCCTAATGTATAGCTATTAAATTTTCACGATTGTTGCGCAAATCCGAGCGATCAAAATTCACACCTAACAAATCAGCAACAACCTGTATTCTCCTTCATTTTCTATTGGTGCTCTGTGAATACAAGGCAGCACTTGTTGTTTTGGATGATCTACAGCCAGACGCCAAAGATGTCCTAATCCTAAATTCATAGGTTCTGCATTTGCATGCATTTGATAATGCAAATCAAAATAATTTTCTTTCAAAAAGTCTTCGAATTCTTCCTCTGATCCGTCAAACAGTTCTTTTAGCTTTGTTCGAATTTCCGGAATTAGAATTTTTTGTTCTGCCTGCGAATTAGCAATAATATCACTTGCGGCTCCGTGATAGGTACATAAAAAAGTATCGGTTGCAATGGGCGAACGATCAACATGAAACGAATACACATCTGTCGAGATAAAATCAAATTCATCGTCACGTTCATAACACTTTAGTAAATTAAGAGCCGGCGAAGCGCCAAAATCAGCTAATAATTGTAAATCATTTAAGATTATTTGCCTTGCTATATTCCCCTTTTCTGAGAGTTGGAGTGCGATTAGATCTTCGGGATAAACTTCGGTTATATTTTTTTCTAAAGATAATTTGGCTACAATCTCGTTAAAATCGCCATCTAAATTTCTGTACCAGCACAGTGCATTTATTTCTCCCTTAAAATTGGTATGTACAAGCTCAGAAAAAGTAGATACCGTTTTAATTTGGCTGCTGTCAGAAAATATTTTGTTCATAGTATAATAGTAAAAAGCCAGTTCTTCATGCATTACAAAATTATGCAATAACAGGAAGATAAATGTAAAATCGCGTGCCTTTATTCAGTTCTGAGCTTACTGTTATGTAGCCATTATGGTTATCAACTATTTTTTTACAAAGAGCAAGTCCAATTCCTGTTCCCGAATATTCACTTCTGTCATGCAAACGGCTAAAAATTGCAAAAATACGATCTGCATACTTTTCATCAAATCCAATACCGTTATCTGCAAATATAATTTCGTTAAAGTTATGTCCTGACGGTATCTCTTTAAAAAAAGATGTATCACTATTTACTATACTTGAAGTTACATTTATTCTGGGTGCCGCTTTGCTATACTTTAATGAATTGCTTATCAGGTTATTAAATAACTGCTGTATTTGCAGAGCGTTTCCTTTTATTTTAGGAAGATCGCTCTGATGAATTTCTCCTCCTTTATCTTCGAGCAGTACTTCAAATTCAAATTGTGAGGCTTTTAGTATTTCATTTAAATCTATCACTATCAGTTTGTTATCTTCTTTTGATAAATTACTATAACTTAAAATCCCCGTAATAAGATCGGTCATCCTGATTACAGCTCCATCAATCTTTGAAAGATAATTGAATACTTTTTCGTGATCATTTATATTATCGCGTAAACGTTCTGAAAATATTTTTACTTTTCGCAGTGGTTCCTGAAGATCGTGTGATGTTATGTGAGCAAAATCTTTAAGATCGCTATTTGATTTTATAAGGTCATTGTTAGCATTGCTAAGTTCTGTTGTACGGGCAGTTACCTGATCTTCCAAATCTTTTTCAACTTTCTTTTGCTGATCAATATCTGTGGCAATACCTAACCAGTAATCAATTTCTTTTTTTGAGTTATAAATTGGTACAGTGCGAATAAGATGCCAGCGGTACTGACCATCATATTTTTTATATCGGGCTTCTATTTCAAAAAATAAACCTTTAGTCATATTTTGCTGCCATTCTCTCTGTACAGATTCCTGGTCATCTTTATAAATGTACTCCAGCCAGTTCTCCCCTGTTTCTTCTTTTGGCATACCTGTGTACGTATACCAGCCTTCTGTGAGGTGTGTAACAGCGCCTTTAAAATCTACCATCCAGCCCATTTGGGGCATTGCATTTAATATTGTCTGCAGGCGGTTTTCTTGTACCTTGCGCTCCGTTATATCATTTATAAGTAAAATTAAGAACGAGTTGCCTAACTCATTAATTACTTCTGACACATTAATTTGTAAAAACTTGTGACGCGTATAAACTTCTGTCTGTCTTTCTCCTGATGGAGCATTTGCAAGAAAATAACGAATATGCTGCTCTTCGTTTTTCTCAAAAAGATCAGAAAGATTAGGTTCTTTCTTATCTTGGTCGTAAGTTATATCAAACAATGACTGCGCAACCTTGTTCATTGCTGTAATACTAAAATCCTTATTCAGCAGCACTGCGCCAATTGGAGCCTGCTCTAAAAAGGTACCAAGCTGTTGAATTTGTAAAACAGGACGTTTCGCCTGCATTTCCAGTACTACCGATGATTGTATTTTGGCATATGTCTTTCTTTGCCGGCTCTGTGCCATTATATTTTCTAATTCTTCTGCAGGAAAAGGATAAAGACTATAATAGTAGGAATATTTACTAATGAATGGTGCAAACTGTACTGCCTGCTTTGTCGAAAAAAGGTCTTGTGGCTCTACCAGTAATATGGTTGGCAACAAGGAGTCTTTTATAAATACTTTTTGCAATATCGACAAGTTAGATTGCTCAGCAGGTCCAATGAGTACTGCTTCAATATCATTCACTTC